>DNXT01000047.1:24520-24678 GCA_003505795.1 Lysobacteraceae bacterium
GCCAGCGGCTTGCCCTGCTCGTGCGAGATCAGCCGGCCGAGGTCGTCCTGGTGCCGCAACAGCAGCGCATGCCAGCGCCGCAGGAGGTTCGCGCGCTGGCGAGCGGGCACGGCGCGCCAGGCCGGGAACGCGGCGTGCGCGAGATCGGAAGAGCGTCG
>DNXT01000045.1 GCA_003505795.1 Lysobacteraceae bacterium
ATCCGGCGCGCGCGCGCCCGCGCGCAGGCCGCCGCTGCGCCCGGGCAGTTCCTTCGAGAGCGGCGAGTCCGGATAGCCGATATCGAGCTGGCTCACCTCGCGTCCGCGCTGCATCCCGCCCCGCTTCTGGGCATCGAGCAGCCGGGTCGAAAGGCCGAGCATGGCCCCGGCCACCGGGCGGCGCTCGCTCTCATAGCTGTCCAGGAGGTCTTCCCTCGCACCCTTCAGCACGGCCGCGAGCTTCCAGCCCAGGTTGTAGGCGTCCTGCACGCCGGTGTTGAGTCCTTGTCCGCCGGTCGGCGGATGCACGTGGGCGGCGTCGCCGGCCAGGAACACCCGGTCCACGCGGTAGCGTTCGGCCAGCCGCGCACTCATCCGGTAATCCGAGGCCCAGGCCACCGAACCGACGATGATGTCCGTGCGTCCGGTACGCGCGGCGGCGAGGGCGGTCAGCCCTTCGGCCGAGAGATCGGCCTGCGCATCCGGCGCGATCGGTGCCTGGATCTGGAAGAGATCGGTGCCGGCGAGCGGGCAGATCGCAAACATCCGCTGCATGTCGCCGTCGTTGAACTGGTGCCAGACATCGCGGTCCAGCCCGCTCAGCGCCACGTCCGCCACGATGGCGCGCACGCCCAGGGTCTTGCCGGGGAAGTCCACCCCGAGCGTCTTCCTGACCAAGCTGCGGCCGCCATCCGTGCCGACCAGGTAGCGGGCGTGGAGGATCTCCTCGCCGGCCGCTCCGGCAACGCGCGCGGTGACGCCGCGGTCGTCCTGCTCGAAGCCGAGCAGCGTGCAGCCGAATTCCACCCGATGGCCGAGCTCGTCCAGCCGCTCGCGCATGATGCGCTCGGTCACGGACTGCGGGACCATCAAGGGCAGGTGGTAGGGCTCGGCCGGCGTCGGGGCGATGCGCGCGACGAGGTCCGCATCGACATGGCTGCCGTCGTCCCGATAGCTGCGCTGCCGTGGGTAGGGGCCGCCGGCCGCCACCGCCCTGTCGAGGATGCCGAGGTCCTCGAATATTTCCTGCGTGCGCGGCTGGATGCCCTTGCCGCGCGAGCCCGGGAACGGCGTGGCCCGCTGCTCGACCAGCCGGAACCCGATGCCGCGGCGCGCCAGCTCGATGGCAAGGGTGAGGCCGGCCGCGCCGGCGCCGCAGACCAGGACGTCGGTGGTCGAATGCTGTGTCATGCCAGCTCCAATATGTGTAGTATGCACTCAATAGGAGCCATGCTATGCCAACGAAAAATAATGTGCAAGATGCACATATATCGGCGCAGATGAAGGCGCTGCACGGAGCGCTGATCAGCGTCGTCAGCGCGATGAACCGGCCGCGGAACGACGAGAAGATGATCGAGGAGGCCGGCATCCGGCTCGAACGGGCGTTGTTCTCGGTACTCGTGGGCATCGAGCGGCTGGGGCCGATCGGGGTGGTGGAGCTGGCCGAGCGCGCGGGGCGCGACTACACCACCGTCAGCCGGCAGGTGGCCAAGCTCGAGAGCCTGGGCCTGGTGAAGCGCCGCGAGAGTCCCGTCGACCGCCGCGTGCGCGAGGCGCTCATCTCGGCTAAGGGCAAGGCGATGACCGACCGCATCGACGCCGCGCGCGAGCGGATGGGCCAGGCGGTCTTCAAGGACTGGGACAAGGACGAGATCGACGATTTCGTGCGGCTGATGCGCAAGTTCGCCGACGCGCTGGGGGAGCCGCCGCCGGGCGCCGGCTGAGCCGATTCAAGCGGCCTTCGCGGAAACGGAAAACGCCGCTTTCGCGGCGTTTTCATGGTGCGTGCGGCGCGCTGCTCAGTACTTCGCCACGCCGTTGTCGACCTGGTCGGACCAGGCATCGATGCCGCCGGCGACGTTGTGGACATCGGTGAAGCCCAGGCTGCGGAAGTGCTCGGCGGCCTGCAGGCTGCGGCCGCCGTGGTGGCACAGGAACGCCAGCGGGGTGTCCTTGGGCAACTGCTCGAGCGCGGCGCGTTCTTCGCCGTCGAGGGTGCGGAACGGGGCGTTGACCGAGGCGAGCGCCCGCTCGTCGGCCGGACGCACGTCCACCAGGGTCAGGCTGCCGGCCTTGATCCGGTCGTCGGCGTCGCGCACCGACAGTTCCGGCACCGGCCTGGGCGCGTTCGGGTTGTCGATGGCCAGGCCGCGGCCGCGGATGTCGTCGACCCAGTCGATGGTGATGCCGTCGGCGCGGCGCGCGCTGGCCAGGTCGAACTGCACGCGCAGGCCGTTGGACTCGGCGGCGATCGCCTTGGCGTCGGTCGGCGCCAGCTGGAAGTTCGGCTGGAACCGGGCGTCGATCGCCAGCTGCAGCGACGTGCCCGGGGCGTCGGCGAGCGCGCCCTTGAGCATCTCCACCGCGGCCGGGGTGATGGTGATCGCCGGCGGGGTGCGGTCCGGCGCCTGCAGGCCGAGCAGGCCGCTCAGCTCGCCGCTGTCGGCCATCTGCGCGATGATGTCGCTGCCGCCGACCAGCTCGCCGTCGATGTACAGCTGCGGGATCGTCGGCCAGTCGCCGTAGGCCTTGATGCCCTCGCGGATCTCCTGGTCGGCCAGCACGTTGACGTGGGCGTACTCGATGCCCAGCCCGTCCAGCACGCCCACCGCCTTGGCCGAGAAGCCGCACTGCGGCATGCCGGGCTGGCCTTTCATGAACAGCACCACGCGGTTGGACTGCAGCAGCGATTCGATGCGAGAACGCAGGGCGGGATCGAGGGACATCGGAAGCGACCGGAAACTGAAGTAGGCCGGCCATTCTACGCGGCGTGCGATCATGGGGCATGACTAGGGCGGAAACACTGCATCGCAGGCGCACGCCGCGCCTGTCGTGGGTCTACTGGCTGCTGGCCTCGCAGCTGGCGGTGGCGGCGCTGTGGTGGCGGCTCGGCTGGCCGTGCGGACTGCCGGCGCTGCTGCTGTCGCACGCCTGCTTCGTGGTGCCGGTGTTCCTGCCGCGGTCGCGGCTGTACGCGCCGGTGGTGACGCGCCTGGCCGGCACCGCGCCGCGGGTCTGGCTGACCATCGACGACGGCCCGTCCGCGGATACCCCGGCGCTGCTGGACCTGCTCGACCGCCACCAGGCCACGGCCACCTTCTTCCTGGTCGGCGAGCGCGCCGCGCGCCAGCCCGAGCGCGTGCGCGAGATCCTGCGCCGCGGCCACGACATCGGCAACCACAGCCATACCCATCCGCAGGCCTGGTTCTGGGCGCTGGGGCCGCGCCGGATGGCGGCGGAGATCGGCGACGCGCAGCAGGCGCTGGCGGCGATCGCCGGCCGTGCGCCGCGCTGGTACCGCTCGGTGGTCGGCATGACCAATCCGTTCGTCGCCGCGCCGCTGCGCCGGCACCGGCTGCAGCGCGTGGCCTGGAGCGCGCGCGGTTTCGACGGGGTGGACTGCGATCCGGACGCGAGCATCGCGCGCATCGCGCGCGACCTGCGGCCGGGGGCGATCGTGCTGCTGCACGAGGGCGCCGCGCAC
>DNXT01000046.1 GCA_003505795.1 Lysobacteraceae bacterium
TCCTGCTGAACCGCTCTTCCGATCTAGCGCGGCCTCCAGCAGCTCGCTGCCGCACACGCCGCAGCCGCTGCGGCCGCTCATGCTGCGGCGCCGCTGTGCCAGCGCTTCGGCGCGCGCCGGGGGAATGCGCAGGCGGATCTCGATGCCCTCGAGCAGGTGCTCGATGCGCTCCACGCGCACGTCCTCGATGCGCTCGACGATGCCCTCGCTGAGCGCGAAGCCGGCGGCGAAGTCTTCCAGGTCCGCGGGCGTGGCCATCATCACCGCGAAGGGCTCGTCGTTGTAGACGAAGGCCACCGGCACTTCCTCGGCGATGTGGTCGTCGAGCCGCCTGCCGGCGTCCCCGCGCCACCGCTCCACCGGCCGCAGCACGCTGCCGGCGGGAGAAGGAGAAGCGGTGTCGGGCGGGGAACGGGCCATGGTCGGGAGTGTGCCGCGACCGCCGTCAGCGGGCGGTCGCGGCGTGCCTGCTCAGCTGAACAGGACCAGCGCCTTGCGCAGCGTGACCCACATGCCCCACAGCAGCGGGACGCCCACCGCGGCCCAGGCCAGCACGATCAGCAGCGGATTGCCGCCGTTGCCGATGCGGTCCATCTCCTCCTGCGGGATCAGCGAGCCGCCGTTGGCGTCGACCTTCTCGTGCGCCAGCTGCTTCTCGCGGGCGAGCTGCTCGGGGGTCATGAAGTGCTTGGGGTTGACCGGGCGGATCAGCAGGTTGCAGACCAGGCCCAGCACCAGCATCCCGGCGAGGATGTACATGGTGGTGTTGTAGACCTGCGACGGCGGCATGCCCATGCCGAGCTGGTACTCGCGCATGTAGCCGACCACGACCGGGCCGAGGATGCCGGCGGTGGCCCAGGCGGTCAGCAGGCGGCCGTGGATCGCGCCGACCATCTGCGTGCCGAACAGGTCGGCCAGGTAGGCCGGCACGGTGGCGAAGCCGCCGCCGTACATCGACAGGATCACGCAGAACGCGGCCACGAACAGCGCGATCGAACCGGCGCCGCCCAGCGTCGGCGCGGCCGCGTACAGCGCGAAGCCGAGCACGAAGAAGATCGTGTAGGTGGTCTTGCGGCCCAGCTTGTCGGACATCGAGGCCCAGAAGAAGCGGCCGCCGATGTTGAACAGGCTCAG
Source organism: Lysobacteraceae bacterium (assembly GCA_003505795.1). GTDB lineage: Bacteria > Pseudomonadota > Gammaproteobacteria > Xanthomonadales > Xanthomonadaceae > UBA8801. Next base: position 1,135 of record DNXT01000046.1, read on the forward strand.
CAGGCCGGTGAAGCCGGCAGCGATCGCGGCGATGGCGCCCAGCTGCGCGGTGTCGAGTTCGCGGAACCCGGCGTCGACGCCGAGCAGCTTGCCGCCGAACATCTCCTGCAGCATCGGCGAGGCCATGCCGATCACGCCGATGCCCGCCGACACGTTCAGGCACAGCACGCCCCACACCAGCCAGAACTGGGGAATGCCCCAGACCTTGCTCGCGTGCACGTGGCCGTGGGTGATCATCGTGTTCTGCTTCGCCGGCGGCGGGGTCCAGCCCTTGGGCTTCCAGCCGGTCGGCGGCACCCGGTAGCCGAATGCGCCGGCCATCATGAACACGAAGTACACCGCCGCCATCACCAGGAAGGTCTCCTTCACGCCGACCGAGGTCGGCGTGGCGAAGTGGCGCATCAGCATGTCGGCCAGCGGGCTGCCGATCAGCGCGCCGCCGCCGAAGCCCATGATCGCCATGCCGGTGGCCATGCCGCGGCGGTCCGGGAACCACTTGATCAGGGTCGACACCGGCGAGATGTAGCCCAGGCCCAGGCCGATGCCGCCGATCACGCCCGAACCGATCCACAGCATCCAGATCTGGTGCAGGTGCACGCCCAGCGCGGAGATCAGCAGGCCGCCGCACCAGCACAGCGCGGCGACCACGCCGGCCTTGCGCGGCCCGACATGCTCCAGCCAGCCGCCCCACAGCGCCGCCGAGCACCCCAGCAGCACGAAGAACAGCGTGTACATCCAGCCCAGTTCCGACACCCGCCAGTCGCAGCTGGCCGAGAAGATCCGCTGGAAGAAGCCCATGTCGGCCGCGCAGGCGACCGGCGCATCGATGCCGATCGCCATCGACAGCGGCAGCCAGAACACGCTGAAGCCGTAGGCCATGCCGATGCACAGGTGGATCGCCAGCGCCGCCGGCGGCACCAGCCAGCGGTTGAAGCCGGGCCGGGCGATGATGCGTTCCTTCGAGAGCAGGCCCGAGTTGCCGTTGACCGCCGATGCGGGCAACACGCCTTCGTTGCTGTTTGCCATGAATCCTCCCCTGAGTGGTTTCTATGGGATGCGACGGGTAGCCTTTCCGCTCAAATATGTCCCAAAAAGCATATTTGACCGGGTGGCCTGCGCCGAGAATAGACCGATTCAGACCAATCTACCGTTACAGAAGGAAGATGTTGCATAAATCGATGGTCCAATATTAGGCTTTCGAAAGCCTATTGAATCGGCTTTTTCTCGTGCTGCGACGCGAGGCCGGCGCATCGCGCATGCAGACGCCCCGCGGGGAGGGGAGATGTACAAGGTCCACATCCAGCCGGGCTGGGAACTGAAGAACGAGTCGGGCGTGCCGCTGCCGCCGCGCGTGGTCGAGCTGCTGCTGGCGGTGTACGAGACCGGTTCGCTGGCGGCGGGCGCGCGCCGCATCGGCATGTCCTACCGCTATGCCTGGGGCCTGCTGCAGCAGGCCCAGGCGGTGTTCGGCAAGCCGCTGCTGCGCATGACCCGCGGCCGCGGCGCGCAGCTGACCGCGATCGGCGAGCGCGTGGTCTGGGCCGACAAGCGGATCGCCGCGCGGCTGTCGCCGATGCTGGAAAGCCTGGCGACCGAGCTCGAGACCGAGATCGAGCGCGCGCTGCGCGTGCAGTCGCTGCCGCTGCGCATCCACGCCTCGCACGGGTTCGGGGTCGAGACCCTGCGCCGGACCATGGCCGAGCGCGACCTGCCGCTGGACCTGAAGTACCGCAGCCCTGACGACGCCCTCGCCGCGCTGCGCAACGGCGCCTGCGACCTGGCCGGCCTGCACCTGCCGATCGGCGAACTCGAGCAGGAACTGCTGCGCCACTATCTCGAGCGGCTCGCCCCGGCCGCCGACCGGGTGCTGCACCTGGCGATGCGCCGGCAGGGACTGGTGGTGGCGCCGGGCAACCCGAAGGGCATCCGGCGCCTGGCCGACCTGGTCCGCGGCGACGTGCGCTTCATCCACCGCCAGCCGGGGTCGGGGACCCGGCTGCTGCTGGAATGCATGCTGGCGCGGCAGGACATCGCGTTCGCGGCGATCACGCCCTGCGACGTCGAGGAGCTGACCCATGCCGCGGTCGCCGCCTACGTGGCCAGCGGCCTGGCCGACGCCGGCTTCGCGCTGGAGCCGCCGGCGCGGCGCTACGGCCTGGACTTCATCCCCATGATCACCGAGCACTACTTCTTCCTGTGCCGCGGCGAGGCGCTGGAATCGGGCCGGATCGCGGAGCTGCGCGAGCTGCTGGGCAGCGAGTCGTTCCGGCATTCGCTGGGCCTGCTGCCCGGCTACGATCCGAGCTACTGCGGCAACGTGCAGACGCTGGAAGAGGCGTTCCCGTCGATTCGCGCGATGCTGTAGCCGTGAGCCCTCTGGGGCATTTTGTGGGAGGCACTTCAGTCCCGACGGGCTTTCCCGGGAGGGCCCTGTCGGGACTGAAGTCCCTCCCACACAGCCTATGACGGTGACAGCGCCTCGCGCGGCGGCGCGTCAAACACCGCGGCTAGTCAGGCCTGCTGCGGCGCGGACTGGAGTCCCTGCCACAAGCGATTCACCGCCGCCTAGCCGCCGTGCTGATCTCGCCGCGATCCACCGCCGCGGCGTCCGCCGCGCGGCGCACCGGACTTCTTCGGCCCGGCATGGGCGTGCCGCGGTGCCTCGCCGTGCGGACGGCGGGCATGGGTCTTGCGCGGCGGGCGCTGGCCGCCCGGCTGCTCGGCCTTGCCCGGGGCGCTGTTGCCCCAGCGGATCGGCACCTGCGGCTCGAAGCCGGGCACGTCGCGGATGTCCACGTCGCGGTCGAGCATGCGCACGATCGCGCGCAGCAGCTTGGCCTCGTCCTGCGCCACCAGCGAGATCGCCTCGCCGGTCGCGCCGTTGCGGCCGGTGCGGCCGATGCGGTGCACGTAGTCCTCGGCCACCATCGGCAGGTCGTAGTTGATGACCTTCGGCAGCTGGTCGATGTCGATGCCGCGCGCGGCGATGTCGGTGGCCACCAGCACGGTCACCCGGCCGGCCTTGAAGTCGCTCAGCGCGCGCAGGCGCTGGCCCTGGCTCTTGTTGCCGTGGATCGCCGCGGTCTTGATCCCGGACTTCTCCAGGAACAGCGCCAGCTTGTCGCTGCCGTGCTTGGTCTTGGCGAACACCAGGGTCTGCTCGCGGCTGTCCTGCGCCAGCAGGTGCAGCAGCAGCTCGCGCTTGCGCGCGCCGTCGACCGGGTGCACGCGGTGGGCGATGTTCTCGGCCACGGTGTTGCTCGGCGTCACCTGCACCTGCATCGGGTTGCGCATGAACTCCAGCGCCAGCTGCTTGATGTTCTCCTCGAACGTGGCCGAGAACAGCAGGGTCTGGCGGTTCTGCCGCGGCAGCTTGGCGAGGATGCGCTTGATCGACGGCAAAAAGCCCATGTCGAGCATGCGGTCGGCCTCGTCCAGGATCAGCACCTCGATCCCGGACAGGTCCACGCTGCGGCGCTCGATGTGGTCGATCAGCCGGCCCGGGCAGGCGATCAGCAGGTCCACGCCGCGGCGCAGCGCGTCGAGCTGGTTGCCCATGCCCACGCCGCCGTAGATCACGGTGCTGGGGATGCGCAGGTACTTGCTGTAGCCGCGCAGGCTGTCATGGACCTGGGTGGCCAGCTCGCGGGTCGGGGTCAGGATCAGCGCGCGCGGCTTGCGCGGGCCGTTGACCGCCTGCGGCGAGGTGCCCAGGTGCTGCAGCAGCGGCAGGCCGAACGCGGCGGTCTTGCCGGTGCCGGTCTGCGCGCCGGCCAGCAGGTCGTGGCCGGCCAGCACCAGCGGGATCGCCTGCTGCTGGATCGGGGTGGGGGTTTCATAGCCCTGCTCGGCGAGCGCGCGCAGCAGGAAGGGCGCAAGGCCCAGGGATTCGAACGACATCAGGAAGGCTCCGGATAAAGCGCCGCCGCCGGGCATGCGAGCCCGTGCAGATGGCGCAGATGGCTTACTCGGAGCGTTCCCGTGAACCGCGCTGCGAGAGATTTTGGCGACTCGTGACCCTGGACGGGGCACGGACCGGTTTGCATCGCGAAAGGCGTCGGGTGGGGCGGGCGAGCGGATCGTCGATCCTGGCCTCGCCGGCGGTCCCAGAGGGAAACGGACGGCCGCTTGCAGACCGGCGCAGTGTACCGGTATTTGTGGCGGCGCACAAAACGCCGCCTGAAAGGCGCCCCTCGCCAGGCCCGGGGACGCCCTGGCAGGCAGCGCCCGCGGCTTTTAGGTTTCATGTGCAACTACTGGCCGGCCGCGCCCGTACAATCGGCCGATCATCCCAGGAGGCGCGTTGATGAAGTTGGGTTCCCTGAAGGAAGGCGGCCGCGACGGCACGCTGATCGTGGTCTCGCGCGACCTGACGCGCGCGGTGCGCGCGACCGGCATCGCCGCCACGCTGCAGAGGGCGCTGGAGGACTGGAGCAACGTCGCCCCGCGCCTCAACGCGCTGTCCGAGTCGCTCAACGACGGCAGCGCCGACGGCCAGTTCGACCTGGACGTGGCCGCGCTGGCGGCGCCGCTGCCGCGCGCCTACGAGTTCGTCGACGGCAGCGCCTACCTGCCGCACGTGGAGCGGGTGCGGCGCGCGCGCGGCGCCGAGGTGCCGGACACGTTCTACACCGATCCGCTGATGTACCAGGCCACCAGCGCCGGCTTCCATGGGCCGCGCGACGCGGTGAAGGTGGTCAGCGAGGACTACGGCATCGACCTGGAGGCGGAGATCGTGGTCGTCACCGACGACGTGCCGATGGCGGTCAGCCCGGCGCAGGCGCCGGCGCACATCCAGCTGGTCGGCCTGGTCAACGACGTGTCGCTGCGCAACCTGATCCCGGCCGAGCTGGCCAAGGGGTTCGGCTTCCTGCAGTCCAAGCCGCGCTCGGCGTTGTCGCCGGTGTTCGTCACCCCCGACGAACTGGGCGACGCCTGGCGCGGCAGCAAGGTCCACCTGCCGCTGGTGACCCACGTCAACGGCAGGTGGTTCGGCGCGCCGGAGGCCGGCGAGGACATGCAGTTCGATTTCGCGCAGCTGCTCGCCCATGCCGCCAAGACCCGGCCGCTGGGCGCCGGCACGATCATCGGCTCGGGCACGATCGCCAACCAGGACACCTCGCTCGGCGCCTCGTGCTTTGCCGAGCAGCGCGTGGTCGAGACCCTGCGCGACGGCACGCCGAGCACGCCGTTCATGAGCTTCGGCGACACCGTGCGGATCGAGATGTTCGACCCCGACGGGGTGAGCATCTTCGGCGCGATCGAGCAGCGCATCGAGCGCCAGGCGGCGCCTTGAGCCGCACCGGGCCGACGGCGCCGGGCCAGGCGCTGGAACTGTTCTCGTACTGGCGCTCCAGCGCCGCCTACCGGGTGCGGATCGGCCTGAACCTGAAAGGCCTGGACTGCGCACTGACGCCGGTGCACCTGCTGCGCGACGGCGGCCAGCAGCATGCCGCCGGCTATGCGCGGCTCAACCCGCAGGAACTGGTGCCGACGCTGCGCCACGGCGAGCTGCTGCTGAGCCAGTCGCTGGCGATCCTCGAGTACCTGGACGAGGTCTGGCCGGCGCCGCCGCTGCTGCCGCCGGATCCGGCCGGCCGGGCGCGGGCAC
>DNXT01000204.1 GCA_003505795.1 Lysobacteraceae bacterium
ATCTCCGCCCGGCGTGGCGGCCACGCCGGCTTCGCCGCGGCCGTTGTACAGCGCGCCCAGCACCACCGGACGGTCGATGTCCCCGCCCAGGAAGCCGACCAGCACTTCCTGGCCGATGCGCGGCAGGAACTGGCTGCCTACCCCCGGGCCGGCATAGCGCTGCGCCACGCGCAGCCAGGTACTGTCCGGCGCGGTCGCTTCACCGCTCCCCTCCTGGAAGTGGAACTTGACCCGGATCCGGCCCTGCGCGTCGGCATGGACTTCCTGCGTGCCAGACGCCGTCAACGCGGCATCGACGCCGACCACGCGCGCGGTCTGGTAGCCCGGCGCGGTCGGACGCGGGTTCAGGCGCGCGCCGGTCTCGTCGGCCAGCACCGGGCGCCAGGGCGTGGCGCGTTCCACCGCGGTGAAGCGGTTGGCGTAGCCGACCGCCTCGGCGCGCTCCCATAGCGAAGCGGCGATCGACAGCGGCGCGTCGGCCTCGCCGAGCAGGTCCCTGGCGACCTGGCGCGCGTCGGCCGGCAGGTTGTTCACCGCGGCATGGGTCAGGCCGGTCAACAACAGGTCCGGTGCCTGGCCGTGCGGCCACTGCGATACGCCGAACCACGTGCCGGCGCGGAAACTGCGGACGCTGCCCTCGCCTTCCCAGCTCGACCAGCCGGCTTCCTGCGCCTGCGCCATCAGCCCGGCATAGCGCTCGGCCTCGGCGGCGCTGGCGAAGGCGTATTCGCCGACCGGGTCGTAGATCTCCCGCCGGGACGACGTGCCGCCGCCCTTGAGCGGCAGCTGCGCGGTGCTGGCGCGCAGGCTCGCATAGCTGGAACTGAGCACGGTCAGCTGGCCGGAGCCGAGCCGGCGGCGGCGGCCCAGCACCTGCAGGCTGTCGCTGTCCTCGGTGGCATCGGAGCGGTGGTAGCGCACGTTGCCGCTGACGTCCTGCGCCTGCGCGCCGCTGTCGGCGAACAGCACCATGCGATGACCGGCCGGCGCTTCCTGGCACGGCTCCATGCGCCAGCCGATGCCCTCCTCGGCCAGCAACCGGTCCACGAACGCCATGTCGCTCTCGCGGTACTGCACGCAGTAGCCCCGTGGCCGCGCCTGGGCCAGGAAGCCGCCGACCTCCTCGCTCCAGCGCCAGTTCGCCTGCGGCGCGTAGCCGGCGAATACCGCCTCGACGATCTCGATGACGCTGCGGTCCTGGAACACGCGGCTGTGGCGACCCTGCGAGAGCCACCAGCTCCAGCCGACCAGGCGCACGCGGTAACGCGCCAAGCCACCGTCGCTGCCGAGCAGTTCGGCTTCGTTGATCAACCCGCCACGGACGATCCCGCCACCCTCGGCGCTGCGCGTATGCAGCTGCGCCGGCTGCGCCAGCCAGTCCTCGACCGGCAGCGCCGCATCGGTGGACAGCACGTCCACCCAGTAATCGAATCCCTGCGACAGCGCCTCGCGCCCCTGCCAGCGCTCCACCACCACCGCCGGGGAACCGGGCAAGGCCAGGCGATGCTGGCGGCTTCCATCCTTGAGCTGGGCCAGGGTGGCCTGCAGCGTCGTCAGTGCTTCCATTGCCTCACCTTTCAGCTGCGCGGTCCCGGGGACGGCCCGCTTCCTCACCTGAAGGCCTACGAAACTACCAGAGGCGGGCCGGCCGGGCCAGCGGCGGCGTCGATTATTTGACGCTTGCCACGCGGCGCCTGGCCCCGGCCGGCGGCGCTGCCGCTAGAATGCCCTGGTTTTCCACCAAGCGAGACTCGCCATGCTGGATCTGGATGCCCTGCTGGCCCCCATCGACGCCAATTCGCCCGCCGGCGAGGATCTTTCCTTCTCCGCGGAGTTCGACCGGATCCAGGAATCCCGCCGCGCGGACGACCCCACGCTCGACCAGGGCGAATGGCAGACGGACATCAAGTATGCCGACTGGTCCCGCGTGCTGAACGACTGCGACACACTGCTGCGCACACGCACCAAGGACCTGCGCCTGGCCGGCTGGCTGGCCGAGGCCGCTGCCCGGATCGACGGTTTCACCGGACTGGCGAGCGGCTACCGGGTGATCGCCGGGCTTTGCGAGCGCTACTGGGACGAGTTGCACCCGGCCGCGATCGACGGCGACCAGGAGGAACGCGTCGGCAACCTGAGCTGGTTGCTGGCCAATTCCCTGCAGTGGCTGCGTACCACGCCGATCGTATCGGCCCCGCAGGGCCGCTTCACCCTGCTCGATTTCGAGACCGCGCATGCGCGCGGCAATGCCGAGCCGGAATACGACCAGCCGACGCTCGACCAGCTGGAAGCGGCGCGCCGCGATACCCCCGCCGACTTCTACCGCCGCCTGCTCGAGGCCATTCCCGAATGCAGCCAGGCCCTGGCCGACCTGCAAGCCGCGGTGGACGCACGCCTGGGCATGGATGGCCCCAGCTTCAGCGCGGTGCGAGAGCTGATCGAACACCTGCAACGTATCGTGCAGCGCTCGGCGCGCGACTCGGGGCTGCTGATCGACGGACAGACCGCGCCGGACGCCGAGGACATCGGCGCTGCCGACGAGTTTTCGCCCGATGGCGGCACCCAGGCCGCGCCGGGCCCGCGTGGCCCGGGCGGTCCGCCGACCACCCGGCGCGATGCGCTGGCGCAATTGCGGCAGGTGGCCGAGTTCTTCCGCCGCACCGAACCGCACAGCCCGGTGGCCTATCTTGCCGACAAGGCCGCGAGCTGGGGCGAGATGCCGCTGCACGTGTGGCTCAAGCGGGTCATCAAGGACGACAGCGTGCTCCACCAGATGGAAGAGATGCTGGACGTCAACCAGAACAACGACGGCATGTGATCCGCTGCGGGGGCGGCGCTGTACGGCGCCGCCGGCCGTTCACTGGATCTTGAACTCGATGCGGCGGTTGCGCGCGCGGCCCTCGGCCGTGTCGTTGCCGACCACCGGCTCGTCCGGGCCCTTGCCGAGCACCTCCATGCGCTGGGCGGCGATGCCCTTCGCTACCAGGTAGTTCTTCACCGCAAGCGCCCGGGCGCGGCTGAGCTGGAGGTTGGACTCGCGCTCGCCGACGTCGTCGGTATGCCCGACGATCAGGAACCGCGCCTGCATCTGCGCCATCTTGCTCACCATCTCGTCCAGGATGCTGGCGCCGAGCGGAGTGAGCTGGGCGCTGCCGCTGCGGAACTCGATGATGCGGTTGGCCAGGGTCTGGTCGAGCACGCTCTGGTCGGAGGCACCCAGCTTCAGCGCATTGGTCACGGTATAGGCGGTATTGCTGGCCAGGCTCAGATCGCTGGCGACCTGCTGGCGTTGCTGCTCGTTGCCGACCTGTCCGCTGATCCGCACCGACTGTCCGTTGACCTCGAGCTGGCCGGCCGATACGCGCTGCAGCCCGGGCGTGATCATGCCGGCGACATATTCGCCCCAGTTCGGCGGCGTGGCGATCGCCTCGACCTGGATGCGGTCGACGATGCTGGCCTCGCCGTAGACGCTGCGCAGCTTCTCCAGGATGCGCGCCTTGGTGGCCTGGTCGGCGACCACGCCTTCGGCCACCACCGGCCGCTGGGTGGGCGCTTCCTGGGCGAGCGCGGTGGACAGGGGCAGCAGGGCCGCCAGGACCAGTGCCGTGAATCGTTGGTGTCGCATCGCTCAGGTCCCCAGGAAAGTCTCGCCGAACAGCTTGCGCGCCGTCCTCAACGCGAGTTCGTCGCGGTCGAGGTAGCCGGCAAACCGGTTGAGGTTGTAGTCGCCCTGAAGGTACTCGTCGACCCACTCGGCCTGGTCGACGTGGATCAGGAAGTCGCCGGCCTCGCGCGGGTCGAGCACCGCACGCAAGGCCTGGTGGTCGGCGCCGTTGAAACCCACGACCATGCATGGCGTGGCGTCGTTGCGCACCAGCACGCCCAATTCGAAGTCGCCCCGCCCGAGGAAGGAAGACACCATGTCCAGCCAGAACGCGGCGACCAGCGGACGGTACAGCGGGTCGCGAACCAGGGGGAACTCCAATGCCTTGTCGATCGCGACATTGCCGCCTGCCAGTACCGGCTGCAGCAGCAGCCCCAGCGCCGGCAGCACCTGGCGCAAGCGAACCTCGCCGTGCCCCGCCTCTGCGAACAGGCGTTCGAGCGAGCCGACCGACTGCATGTCCAGGAAGTCGTTGAACGTGGCGTTGTAGGCCGCCGGATCGGGATTGAGCGTGTACTGCGCCGCCGCCATCTCGCCGAGCGCGCCGGCCGCATCGGCATCGGCGACCGCCTGCGCGGCCAGCCGCGACAGCCCGGCCCACACCTTGGACAGGGCCAGCGGGCCGCGGCCGATGAAGGCCAGCGGATCGGCCGCCTCCAGCCTCACCGCCGACAACAGCGGGAAACGTCGCTGCGAGGAATCCCGGCTCGGCTGGAAATGGCCGCACACCACGGTACGGCTGCGCGAGCCCAGAAAACCGAAGTGGATATCCGGCGCTTCGTCGTACAGCCGTTTCCAGTCCGGATTCTGACTCAGCAGTTCCACGCTCTGGCCGGCCCAGCGGTCGAGCCAGCCCAGCAGCTGATGGTTGTCGGCGGCACGCACGAAATCCCCACGCGACGGCACCTTGCCGAAGTAGGACACGCCTGCGGTGATCTCCCGGCTCACTGTTCACCTCCCTCGCTGGCCGGCGCGGTGGCCGGCGTCACCGTCTGCGCGCCGGCCACGGTGGCCGGCAATTGCAGGCCGCGCTGCCAGTCCCCACTTTCCGCCGCTGCGCCCGGACGCCGCACGATGCGCATTTCCACGCTCACCGCCACGCCCTGCGCGCTCCAGGTGATGCGGCTGCCCTCGTCCAGGTTCTCGTAGCTGCCCGCGCTCATCAGTCGCCCGAAACCGTTGCTCCCCGGCGCGTTGAACACTTCGACGGTGCGACCATCGCTGGTCACCGCGGTGATCTTGGCGCCCGGCACGGCGCCGACGTTCGGATACTGCATCGTCGTCCATTGCGGCGGCGTATTGCGGTAGCGCAGCGTCTGCCCATCGATCTCGATGGTGTATTCGACCGCACCGGTGGCCGGCGACGGCAGGATCTCGAAGATCGTGGTGTCCTGGCTGATGCCGGCGCCCTGCCCACTGACCCAGTTGCCGTAGTTGGCGACCAGCTCGTTGGACAGGGTGATGCCCAGGCCGGCCCAGCGCCGCGCCTCGAGCAGGTTGCCGCGCTGGATCACCAGCGTGCCCAATGCATCCTTGTTGAACGAGGCAATCGCACCATTGCTGCCGAAGATCGCGGCGATGTCGCTCGGCGCAGCATCCACGTCGGCGTTGAGGTTGAACGGATACTGCTTGCCGACACCGTTGTTGAACGGCGTGTACACCTGCGCCGACCAGGCCCGGTTGATCTCGCTCTCGGTCGGCGTCACCAGCGCGGAGAACGTCTGGGTCAGCGGACGCAGCAGCAACGGACGGATCGCCTCGCGCTGGGATTCGTCCAGGCCGGTGAGCACCTGCTCGTCGACCAGCGCCAGCGCACTGCTGAGTTCGGAACCCTCGTTGCTTAGCGTGTCCTGCATCAGCTTGCGGGTTCCGACGCCTGTCTGACCCTGGTTCTTGATGCCGTTCAGGCGGCTTCGGAGCTTGCCCAGTTCGGCGAAGTAGGCGTCGATCACCGCCGGCTGGTCCTGGCGCGGCATGGTCAGGCGCGCCAGGCCATCGAATGCCTTGCCCACCGGCCCCACCGGCAACTGCTGCGCGGCACTTTCCGGGTCGCGACGCAGGATGGTGCGCTGGAACCAGGCGACGAACCCGCCTTCGGCCTTCTTGTTGCGCGCCTCGGCGACCGGATTGTCCCAGATGGTCTGTTCGTTGACCCGCTGCATCAGCGTGCGCAGCGGCGAATTGGCCGGATCGCCGATGCTGTTCATCCGCGACACCGCCTGGTCGAAATCGGCGAACGTGCTGATGCTCAGGCCGGCCACGAACTTGCGCCACTCCTTGGCATACTCCTGCTTGTACAGGGACGCCAGCTCGCGCGCGATGTGTTCGGGGCTGCCGGCCAGCGACAGGTCGCTCTGCTCGGTGGTGCCGAGCACCCAATCGGTGGTGCTGAGCTGGGTATTGGCCGCCTCGCTGATCGCGTCCTTGACGAATTCCTCCCACGCCTCGCGCGTGAACGCCCCGGAAATGGCGTAGCTGCCGGCCACCGCGCCGTTGTTGCGCTCCTCGCCGATCAGGCTGTTGACGGTGACGGTGCCGAAGCGCGCCGCCGCGCGCGCCTTGATCTGCGCGAATACCCGCTGCATCGCCGGCTGTCCCTTCATGACCTGGGTCAACGCCTCGCGGCTGTCGTTCACCAGCGCCACCTTGGTCTGCACCTGCGGCCATGCCTCGTCGCCGGACTGGGCGACGTAGTAGGTCATCAGCTTCTCGCCGGCGCGCAGCATCTCCTCGCGGGTCATCTGGCCGCGGTTGGCGTCCAGCCACGTGCGCCAGAACAGGGTGAGCTGCTGGGACAGATGCCCGCCCTCGACGTACTTGCGGTTGCCCAGCATCAGGTAGGTCTTCAACGCGTTATAGGCGTCGTTGGTACTGGTCGGCGAAGCGTCCTGGTACAGCACGTCGCTGTTGGCCGCCTTCTGCGTGGTCTGGCCGAGCTTGCCGCGCTGGGCCACCACTTCGCCGAGGAACTTCTCGAGATTGGCCACCGCCGGATCGAGCATGACCTGGCGCATGCCGTGGTAGTACTCCTGGAGCAGCTTGGCGCGGATCGCATCCCCCTGGTACAGCCCGAGCCGCGTGGTGATGCTGCCCCTGCGTCCATACTGGTCCAGCTGCTCGAGGCGGTCCTGCAACAGCAGCAGGGCATCGATGCGCGACTTCAGGTCGACGCGCCCGGATTGCACCTTCACCGCCTGGGCCAGGTCCTTGGCGGCATTGTTGGCCAGCTGCAGGTTGGTGGTGTACGACCAGGTCCACAGGCCCAGCACCAGCGCCAGCACCGCCACCGAACCGAAGAAGACGCCCAACCGGAGCCGGTTCTGGTGCGGACTGGAGTACTGCCGTACCAACTGCCGGTCGGCAAAGACGACCTTGCGGAACAGGTCCTTGAGGAAGAACGCGGTATGGCCCACCGGCGCCTGATCGTTGTTGCCGCTGCGGTTCTGCAGGGCGAACTGGCGCGATACGCGCTCGGAGGCGTGATGTACCGAGTGCCCTTCCTGGAGCGCGCTGCTGAAGTAGAAGCCGCGGAACACCGGCTTGAACTGGTACGGATTCTCCTCGAACAGAGTGGCGATGAAGGTGCGCAACGCCGGTTTGATGCCCTGGAATTCCAGCGGCAAGGTCAGCAGCCCCGGCGACACCTCGCGACCGCGCTGCATCGCCATGTGCGACAGGCTCATCTCCTTGATGCCCTCGGCGAGCTCGTCGAAATGGCTGTCGAAGTCGGCCAGCGCGTCGCGCTGGGCGCCCACGTCGAACGGCAGGGTCGCGCCCCACACGCTCTCGCGCTCGGAGGGATCCAGGCTCTGGAAGAACTCGGCGAAGCCGGCGATCAGGTCGGCCTTGGTGAACACCACATAGACCGGGGCGAATACCTCCAGGCGCTCGGTGATTTCCTGCACGCGCTGGCGCAGGTTCTTGGCCAGCTCGATCGCGAACTCCGGCTTGCTGCCGGACAACTCGGCGATACTGGCGGCAATGATGATGCCGTTGATCGGCGCGCGCGGACGGTTCTTCTTCAGCAGGCCCAGGAAGGTCAGCCATTCCAGCCGGTCCTCGACGCTCACCGAGTAGCGGCCGGCGGTGTCGAGCACGATGCCATTGGTGGTGAAGTACCAGTCGCAGTTGCGGGTACCGCCGATCCCCTGGATGACGTTGCTGCGGTTGTCCTGGAAAGGGAACTGCAAACCGGAATTGAGGATCGCCGTGCTCTTGCCGGCAGCCGGGTTGCCGATGATCACGTACCACGGCAGTTCGTACAGCGCGGCCTTGCCCTTGAGCACGCCCATGCGCGAGGACTTGATCGCCTTGATCGCTTCCATCATCCGCGTGCGCAACGCCTCGGTGTCGGCGCGTTGCGCCGGCTGCGCCGCGCTCACCGCCTCGTCGGCCTGGTCCTGCACCATGCGGTCGAGCCTGCGCGCGGCACGATTGGCGAGGATCCGCCGCACCCCCCATACCAGCAGCGCGATCAGCAGGGCCACCGCCAGGGCCACCGCCACCCAGACCGCGATCCCGCGCAGGTCGTCGCCGCCGAAATACGACACCGCGCCCGCCCCCACCAGGCCAAGCACCAACCACACACGGTAGTCGCTGAGGTAATACCGAAGATTGCTGAACATCACACGGGTTCCGGTTGGGCGGCATCGGCGGCCTGGGCGTCAGCCGGGCCAGCTTGGTCGGGAGAAGGGGAATCCAGGACGGCGGCCCAGCGCGTGGATGCCGGCGACACCGCCAGCATCATCACCGCTGCGCCACCGGCGTCGAGATGGGCATGGGCCAGCGCCAGCTGCGCCAGCGGCTGGACCGGACCGATCTCGCCGCTGCGGGAGGCTACCGCGATGTACTGGCGCGACAGGTCGAGCTCGCCGCAGGCCTGCACCGCCGCGCCGCCGGCCTCGGCGGCCGGGTCGGCGCGCAGGTC
>DNXT01000205.1:0-332 GCA_003505795.1 Lysobacteraceae bacterium
GCGCGCAGGCGCAGCCGCGCGCCGCTGCGCTGCGCCGACACCACGGTCGCGGCCCAGCCGCTGTCGTCGGGCACCAGGTCCTCCGGCCGCACGTACAGGTCCACCGCCGCGTCGGCCTGGCGTTGCTGCAGCGGCAGCGTCAGCCCGCCGACCTGCAGGCTGCCGTGCTGCACCTGCCCGGCGATGCGGTTGACCGCGCCGACGAACGAATACACGAACGGCGACGCCGGCCGGTCGTAGACCCCGGCCGGGCTGTCGAGCTGCTCGATCCGGCCGTCGTTGAGGATGGCGACGCGGTCGGCCAGCTCCAGCGCCTCCTCCTGGTCGTGGGT
>DNXT01000205.1:525-6044 GCA_003505795.1 Lysobacteraceae bacterium
CTCCTCCTGGTCGTGGGTGACGAAGACCGTGGTCAGGCCGGTGCGCTCGTGCAGTTCGCGCAGCCAGCGCCGCAGGTCGCGTCGCACCTGCGCGTCGAGCGCGCCGAACGGCTCGTCCAGCAGCAGTACCCGCGGCTCGATCGCCAGCGCGCGCGCCAGCGCCACGCGCTGGCGCTGACCGCCCGACAGCTGGGTCGGATAGCGCTTTTCCAGGCCCTGCAGCTGCACCAGCGACAGCAGCTCGTGGACGCGGTCGCGGATGCGCGGCTCCGGCCAGCGCTCGGCACCGCGGCGCACGCGCAGGCCGAAGGCGATGTTCTCGTACACGCTCATGTGCCTGAACAAGGCATAGTGCTGGAACACGAAGCCGACCCGGCGCGACTGCACGCTCATCCGGGTCGCGTCCTCGCTGCCGAACAGCACCTGCCCGCCGTCGGCATGCTCGAGCCCGGCGATGATGCGCAGCAACGTGGTCTTGCCCGATCCGGACGGCCCCAGCAGCGCCAGCAGCTCGCCCTGGCGGATGTCCAGGTCGATCGCGTCCAGCGCGGTGAAATCGTCGAACTGCTTGCGCAGGTTCTGGATGTGGATATCCATGCTCATGACGTGATCCTCAACGGCGATGGTTGGCGGCCAGCGATTCGCCGTGGCGCCATTCCAGGTAGGACTTGAAGGCGAGCGTGAGCAGTGCGCTCAACGCCAGCAGCGACGCGCACGCGAACGCGGCGCTGTAGGCGTACTCGTTGTAGAGGATCTCCACGTGCAGCGGCAGCGTGTTGGTGCGTCCGCGGATGTGGCCGGACACCACCGATACCGCGCCGAACTCGCCCATCGCCCGCGCGCCGCACAGCAGCACGCCGTACAGCAGCCCCCAGCGGATGTTCGGCAGGGTCACCCGCCAGAACATCTGCCAGCCGCTGGCGCCCAGGCTCAGCGCCGCCAGCTCCTCGTCGCTGCCCTGCTGCTCCATCAGCGGCATCAGCTCGCGGGCGATGAACGGGAACGTCACGAAGGTGGTGGCGAGCACGATGCCCGGCAGCGCGAACACGATCCGCGGCAGCTGGATCAGGGTCTGGCCCAGCACCGGCAGGTTCACCCGCCAGCCCTCGTCGATCAGCGGCCACATCCAGCCCTCGCGGCCGAAGATCAGGATGAAGATCAGGCCGGCCACCACCGGCGACACCGAGAACGGCAGGTCGATCAGGCTGACCAGCAGGCGCTTGCCGCGGAACTGGTGCTTGCTCACCGCCCACGCCGCCGCCACGCCGAACACCAGGTTCAACGGCAGCACGATCGCGGTGACGTACAGGGTCAGGCGGATCGCCGCCAGGGCATCCGGGTCGCTGATCGCCCTGTAGAACGTCTGCACGCCGCCGCGCAGCGCCTCGGTGAACACCAGCAGCAGCGGCAGCATCAGGAACGACAGCAGGAACAGCAGCGCACCGCCGATCAGCAGCCACTGGATCCAGCGCGGCTCGGTGGTGGCGGAAGGAGTCCGGACATTGGCATGGCCGACCGGCATGGCCTGCTCCTGCAGCGAAACGGATAGACGCTCCACAGCTTCGCTCATTCCGTTCATTTCTGCTTGCCCCGCCCCTGCAGCCGGCCCTGCAGCGTGTTGACCAGCAGCAGCACCGCGAACGAGAGCAGCAGCATCGCCGCGGCGATCGCGGTGGCGCCGGCGTAGTCGAATTCCTCCAGGCGGATGGTGATCAGCAGCGGCGCGATCTCGGTGGCGTTGGGCATGTTGCCGGCGATGAAGATCACCGAGCCGTATTCGCCCACGCCACGCGCGAACGCCAGCGCGAACCCGGTCAGCACCGCCGGCCACAGCGCCGGCAGCACGATCCGGAACACCGTCTGCCAGCGCCCGGCCCCCAGCGTGGCGGCGGCTTCTTCCAGCTCGCGCTCGCTCTCGGCCAGCACCGGCTGCACCACCCGCACCACGAACGGCAGGCCGACGAACACCAGCGCGACCACGATGCCGAGCTGGGTGTAGGCGACCTTGATGCCGAGCGGCTCGAGCCGGCTGCCGATCCAGCCATTGACGCCGTACAGCGCGGTCAGGGCGATGCCGGCGACCGCGGTCGGCAACGCGAACGGCAGGTCGATGATCGCGTCGAAGAAGCGCTTGCCCGGAAACGTGTAGCGCACGAACACCCACGCCACCCACGTTCCCATCAGCGCATTGAACGCCGCCGCCGCCAGCGCGGTGGTGAAGCTGACCTTCAGCGCCGACAGCACGCGCGGTTCGCTCCACACCCGCCAGATGCCTTCCCACCCCAGCCCGCTGGTCTTGATGAACACCCCCAGCAGCGGGATCAGCACGATCAGCCCCAGCCAGATGAAGGTGATCCCCAGGCTCAGTCCGAGCCCGGGGATCACCCTGCGCCGCACCGTCCGCAGGCGCGATGCCGCACTGGCCGACATCGCTTACTTGCTCGCCTGGATCTGGTCGAAGACGCCGCCGTCGGCGAAATGCTCGGCCTGCGCCTTGCTCCAGGAACCGAACGCCTGGTCGATGGTCACCAGCTCGACCTTGGGGAAGCGGGCCACGTCGTCGCGGTCGGCGTACTCGGGATGGCGCGGACGGTAGTAGTGCTTGGCGGCGATCTTCTGCCCTTCCGGCGAGTACAGGTACTTCAGGTATTCCTCGGCCACCTCGCGGGTGCCGTGCTTGTCCACGTTCTTGTCGACCAGCGCCACCGACGGTTCGGCCAGGATCGACAGCTTCGGCACCACGATCTCGAACTTGTCCGGGCCGAGCTCCTCCAGCGCCAGGAACGCCTCGTTCTCCCAGGCCAGCAGCACGTCGCCGATGCCGCGCTGCACGAAGGTGGTGGTGGCGCCGCGCGCACCGGTATCGAGCACCGGCACGTTGCGGAACAGCGCGCGCATGTAGTTCAGGATGCGTTCGCGGTCGCCCTTGAAGATCTTGTCGGCATAGGCCCAGGCGGCCAGGTAGTTCCAGCGCGCGCCGCCGGAGGTCTTCGGGTTCGGCGTCACCACCGACACGCCCGAGCGCAACAGGTCCGGCCAGTCCTTGATCGCCTTGGGGTTGCCCTTGCGCACCAGGAACACGATGGTGGAGGTATACGGCGCGCTGTTGTCCGGCAGCCGCTTCTCCCAGGCCGGATCGATCAGCTTGGCCTTCTCGACGATCGCATCGACGTCGTAGGCCAGCGCCAGCGTGACCACGTCGGCCTCGATGCCGTCGATCACCGCCCGCGCCTGCTTGCCGGACCCGCCATGCGAGGTCTCGATCGTGACCGTGTCGCCCTTGCTGTCCTTCCAGTGCTTGGCGAAGGCCGCGTTGTAGTCGCGATAGAGCTCGCGGGTCGGGTCGTAGGACACGTTGAGCAATTGCACGTCGCGGGCCAGCGCCGGCGCCGTCGTGACGATCGCCAGCATTGCCCCGAGCAGCGGCTTGAGCCAGCGGGATTCGTGGGTTTTCATCGAACGTTTCTCCATCATCAGAAAGCCACCTGGAGGCGGGAAAACACCGCCTTCTCGTCTTCGCGGTCGGCACCGGCGAGCGCGCCGCCATCGAACCGCGTCTGCGAATAGTTGAAGACCAGCTTGAGGTTGCTGGTGAGGTACCAGTTCACCCCCAGCGTCCAGGCCTCGGCACGGCGTGCCGCCGCGTCGGCGCTGGCGAACAGCGGGAAGGCGGCATCGTCCACTTCCAGTACACCATACCGGCCCACCAGCTCCCATGCACCCCTGCCGCCGTTCTTGCCGACCGGACGTGACGGACGCGTGACACCGCGATAGCCGGCGTCCTCGCCGGTCAGCACGTAGCTGGCGGTGGCCTGCCACGCCTTGTTCTCCAAGTCGGCGCGGTTTCCGTCCAGCGCGACTTGCTGGCGCGAAACGATGTACTCGCCGAGGAAACCGAAGCCGTTGCGGTAGAAATAGCCCTGCGGCGACCAGCGCAGGTTGCGGCCGTCGGCGGACGCGGTGCCGCGATAGTTGAAGAACTGCACCTGCCCCGGCGTGCGGTAGCGCGGCAGGAAATTGTTGCCGCTGCCACGCTTGTCGCCGACGCTGGCACCGACGCCGAAGCCGAGCCCCGACCACGCGCCGGTTCCGTTCTTGAAGGGCTCGAAGAACACGCGCCCGGCGTATTCGAAGTCGTTGTCCGGATTGCTGGTGACCGCGTCGCGGCCGTCGACGGTGCCGTTGAACACGCCCAGCGCATAGCTGACCGTGCCGCCGGCCACCTCGCCCTGCAACTGCACGCCGAGGTCGCGGTTGGGCGCCAGCTCGCTGACCAGCGCGCGTTCGGTGTCGGCGAGCGCGGACGAGGACTGCAGGCGCTCCAGGCCCACCGGCGAGGTGAACTTGCCCGCGCGCAGGGTATAGGCGGGATCCAGGCGCACGTCGATATAGGCGTCGACGATCGAGGCGCTGTCGCCGGCGAATTCCGGGGTCAGGCGGAACGCCACCAGCTTGCCCAGCGAGCCCTCGATGATCGGGCGCGCGGTGCGGATCAGGAAGGTGTCGTTCTGCGGTACCGCGTCGTCGTCGATGTAGAAGCGTCCGTCGCCCTGCAACAGGCCGCGCAGGCGGATCTCGTAGGCGCCGTCGGCGGACTTGAACGAGGCGCCCTTGTCGTTGACCGCGACCACCGGCGCGTCCTTGGCCCTGGCCGTGCGCTCCTCGTCCTGCAGCTCCAGCTTGCGTTCGATCACGCGCAGGCGCTGGTCCAGGCCGGCCAGTCCTTCGCCGGCTGGCACGTCGGCCTGCGGCGCGGCGCCCAGCCGGCGTTCCAGCGCTTCCAGGCGCCGCTGCAGTTCCTCCACCGTGGGTGCGGCGGTCTGCGCCCAGGCCGGCAATGCCGCCAGCGCGCAGGCCAGCGCCAGCCCGGCCCTGGGTACGATCCGCTTGCCACCCCGCACTGTCCGTCGTTGCTGCATTCCCCGTCTCTCCGATGGTCGGCAAAGCCCCCTTTGCCCATGGAGGGACGATGCTGCAAGCGCACATCCGGCGGGGGAAATGACCAAAGCGGCGCCACTTATAGCCATAGCGAATGAGCCTGCCGGCAGGCGGGGTAAAATGGCGCTTTCTCCCGCCAGACCCGCCATGACCGACGCCAGCCTGACCCGCCATTACGCCGACGAACTGGACGCCATCCGGTCGCAGGGCCTGTTCAAGTCCGAACGCATCATCACCGGCCCGCAGTCGGCCGAGATCACCCTGGCCGACGGCCGCAGCGTGCTGAACTTCTGCGCCAACAACTACCTGGGCCTGGCCGACCACCCGGACGTGATCCAGGCGGCCAAGGACGCGCTGGACAGCCACGGCTTCGGCATGGCCTCGGTGCGCTTCATCTGCGGCACCCAGGACCTGCACAAGCGGCTGGAAAAGACCATCGCCGATTTCTTCGGCACCGAGGACACCATCCTCTACGCCGCCTGCTTCGACGCCAACGGCGGCCTGTTCGAACCGCTGCTGGGCGAGAACGACGCGATCATCTCCGACGCGCTCAACCACGCCTCGATCATCGACGGCGTGCG
>DNXT01000206.1:0-627 GCA_003505795.1 Lysobacteraceae bacterium
CGCCTCGGCGCGCTCGTCGATCACCGCGGTGATCAGCGCGCCGGCGAAGAACACCAGGATCGCGTAGTACAGCCAGATCAGCAGCAGCACCAGCGCGCCCATCGAGCCGTAGGCGCTGCCCGGCGCGGCCTGCGCCAGGTACAGGCCGATCAGGTAGCGTCCCAGCGTGAACAGCAGCGCGGTGATGACGCCGCCGAGCAGGGCCTGGCGCCATTCCACGCGGCGATCGGGCAGATAGTGGTAGAGGAAGGCGAACGCGGCCGCGTACAGCAGCAGGGTGGTGACGTAGCCGACCGCCGGTAGCAGCGAGGGCAGGCGCGCGAAGGCGACCTGCAGCGCGGTGGTGGCCAGCATCGAGATGATCAGCAGGAAGCCCAGCGCCAGCACCACGCCCATCGAGAACACGCGCTTCTTGAGCCAGGCCACCGCTCCGTTCAGCTGCTGCCGGCCGGAGCGGAAGATCAGGTTGAGCGCGCCCTGCAGCTGGGCGAAGACCACGGTCGCGCCGACGAACAGCAGCAAGGTGCTCCACAGTCCGGCCAGCGAGCCGACGCTGGGCTGGTCGGTGGCGTTGCGGATGACGGTGTCGGCCACCGCGGCGGCGTTGGCGCCGGCCATCTGGCCGAT
>DNXT01000206.1:816-10425 GCA_003505795.1 Lysobacteraceae bacterium
GGCGCCGGCCATCTGGCCGATCTGGTCGATCAGCGACTGCTGCGCCGGCGGGTACAGCGAGGCGGTGAGCCACAGCAGCAGCACCAGCAGCGGCGCCATCGACAGCAGCGCGTAGAACGACAGCGAGGCCGCCTGGGTCATCAGGTCGATCTCGACGAAGCGCTGCACCAGCGCCGCCGGGAGACTGCGCTGGACGCGCTCGGAAAGGCGCCGCAGGCGCGGGGACAGGACTGGAGCCATACGTGGAACCGGAGAAGAAGCGAGCGACCCGAAGGTTCTAGCAGGCCCGGCCACAAGGGTGGATGAAATCTTGCTGCTGGCTTCCGGGGCAGGGGATGCGTGCGGGTGGCGTCGATCCGCGGAGGCGCGATATCCGCGCTTCCATCCCATGGCGGTGCGTAACCCGGCGCAAGGGCCGATTCCGCGAAGACGTCGCGCAGTGGCCGGATGCCGGCCGGGGCAAAACCACCGGCTTGCCCGTATGCGCCAGCCGACGTGCGCGCAGGCGCATGGAGTGATCTACAGGACGCCGGGGGGCGCATGCGCCTGCGCAGGCATGGCTCGGCGCCGGGCGGCCCGCGCAGGGGCCGCCCGGCCGCGCGTCAGAACCGCCAGTTCAGGCTCAGCGTGTAGTTGCGCGGTGCGCCGTAGTAGCCGCTGTAGCGCAGGGTGTTGATGTACTTCTCGTCGGCGATGTTGTTGACGTTGACCCGTACCGTGGCATTGGGCAGGAAATCCCAGGCGGCGAACGCGTTGAGCACCGCGTAGCTGCCCTGGCGCACCGGATAGCCGCTGGATTCGACGTTGAAGATATCGCTCTGCCAGCGCCCGCCGATGCCCAGCGACAGCGCCTTGTAGCCGGGCAGGCGGCCGCTGAGCAGCAGGTTGGCGGTGCGGCGCGGCACCCACGAGTAGGTGTCGTCGCCATCCAGGCCGTCCAGCTTCAGCGCGGTGTAGCCGAACACCAGGTCCAGGTCCTCGGCGAGCTTGCCGACCGCCTCGAACTCGACGCCCTTGGAGCGCACGTCCACGGGGGCGTAGATGGTCGAGCCGTATTCGTTGTACTCGCCGGTGGGAGTGGCCAGTCCGTCCTGGTCGGCCTTGAACACGGCCAGCGTGGTCAGCAGGCGCTTGTCCAGCCAGTCGGCCTTGATGCCGGCTTCGTAGTTCACGCCCTTGCTGGCGTCGAGATAGCGGTCGTTCGCGTCGGTCTGGTCCTGCGGCTGGTAGATGTCCGAATAGCTGACGTAGCCGAGCACGTGGTCGCTGAAGTCGAAGGTCAGGCCGCCGTAGGGACTGGTATGGCTGGTGGTCTGGTCGAAGGCGAGGTCGTAGGAATTGCCGTCGCGGCGGTATTGGGCGTAGTTGACGCCGACGATGGCCTTGAGGCGGTCGCTCAGTGCGATCCGGGTGGCGCCGAAGGCGCGCTTCAGCCGCTGGTTCAATACCGAGTAAAGCGCGGAATCGCTCCAGGCCGGCTCGGGGATGGCGTTGCTGGCGTACGGGAACGCCGGCAGGGCGCCCCAGGCGGGCGAGGCGAAGTCCGCACTCTGCTCCCAGCTGTTGGATTCGCTCCTGGCGAGGCTTGCGCCCAGCATCACCTCCTGGTCGCGGCCGAACAGTTCGAAGTGGCCATTGAGCGTCACCGCGCCCAGATGGGCGGTGGCCTTGTCCTCGCCGCCCCACGGATAGCCGTACAGGCCCAGGCCGGTGTCCGGATCGAGGCCGGTGCCGAGCGCATCGTAGGCGTAGAACATCTTTTCGTCGCCGGTGGCGCGACGGTAGTTGTAGGACACCTTCAACTGCCAGTCTTCGCCGAGCTGGTGGGTGTATTCGGCAAAGGCCGTCTGGTTGGTGGTGTTCCAGTACGTCCAGTCCTGCGTGGTCGAGGCGCTGGTCGGCCATTCGGCCTGGCTGCCATCGCTGTTCATGAAGGCCAGCGCGCCCCACATGATGCCGTCGGACTTGGCCCGCTGGTACGAGTAGCCGAAGGTCAGGGTGCCGTTGTCGCCGACCTGGCCATCGACCACCCCGTACAGGTAGTCGCGCTTGTTCTCGTTGGCGCGCAGGTACGAATCGCCGTCCTCGTGCGCGGCGACCACGCGCCCGGCCCAGGTGCCGTCGGCGGTGAACGGAGTGGAATAGTCCGCCTCCACGCGCTTGGTGCTCCACGAGCCGTAGCTGATGCCGAACGCGCCCTGTCGCTCGTTGGTCGGGCGCTTGCGCACGTAGTTGATCGTGCCGGCGGCGTTGCCGACGCCGGTGAGCAGGCCGTTGGCGCCGCGGATCACTTCCACCTTCTCGTAGCCGAAGGTATCGGTCGCGCCGGTGGCCACGCCCCAGCCGTTGGGCAGGCCGACGCCGTCGATCTGGGTGTTCAGGATGTCGAAGCCGCGCGCGCTGTAGCTGGTGCGGTTGGTTTCCCACTCGTCCACCTGCACGCCGGTGGCCAGGCGCAGCGCGTCGTTGACGCTGGTGGCGCCGAACTGCCGCATCTGCTCGCCGGTCACCACGCTGATCGACTGCGGGGTGTCCTTGATCGCCAGGTCGAGGTTGGTGGCGCCGTTGCTGACGCGCTCGGCGCGCTGGGCGACGACCAGTACCGCGTCCAGATCGGCGGCGGAGGTGTCGGCATCGGCGGTCTGGGCCTGGGCCTGGACGGCGGCGAGCAGGCCGATGGCCAGCAGGGACAGGCGCGGCAGCGCTGCGTTGCGACGGAAGGAAACGGACATGAATGGATTTCCGGAATGGAGTGGGGGTCGGGACGCAGCAGCGTTGCCGGCGTCCATCACGGAAATTTTACATGATAACGATTCTTGTTGTTATTCAGCCGATGACATATTCCGGGCACGGGCGCGGCCCACGGTGGCATCGGCGCCGCCGGCGCTGCCCCCGGTACGATCGGGAAGATGCGGGGAAACTAAGGGGCCGGGCCGCGCGCCGATCGTCCGATCGCAGTGCGCGCCGCGGTTGCCGTGGGGGTGCCGGCAAGACGCTGCGACATCGTGTCGCAACGCCGGGAGCGGTCAGCCGGCCAGCTGCTGCTTCACCAGCGCCGAGACCTGGCCCATGTCGGCCTGCCCGGCCAGCCTGGGCTTGAGCGCACCCATCAGCTTGCCGATGTCGGCCGGGCCGGCGGCACCGGTTTCGCTGATCGCGGCCTGGATCGCGGCGACGATCTCCGCCTCGCCCATCTTGGCCGGCAGGTAGCGCTCGATCACCCCGATCTCCTCGCGCTCGACCGTGGCCAGGTCCTCGCGGCCGGCGGCCTGGTACTGGTTCACCGAGTCCCTGCGCTGCTTGACCATCTTGTCGAGCACGGCGATGACGGCGGCGTCGTCCAGCTCGATGCGCTCGTCCACTTCCTTCTGCTTGATCGCGGCATTGATCAGCCGGATCACGCCGAGGCTGTGCTTGTCGCCGCCCTTCATGGCGGCCTTCATGTCGTCGGTGAGCTGCTGCTTGAGGGTCATGGTGTCGCTTCCTGGAGGGGTCGGCCCGGGCCGCGCGGGCCCGGCGTGGGCGGATCGATCCGCATAACACAAAAAGCCGGCGACGCTTGCGCGTGCCGGCTCTGGTCCCGCGTTCCGGTGGGCCGCGCTACAGCGCAGGCCCGCCGGGAGGCGCGGCACGCCCGATCAGTACAGGCGCTGGCGCTTGGTGACGTCGCGCGAGGAGCGACGCAGCTGGCGCTTCACCGCAGCGGCGGCCTTGCGCTTGCGCTCCTGGGTCGGCTTTTCGTAGAACTCGCGCTTGCGGGTCTCGGCCAGGACGCCGGCCTTCTCGCAAGTGCGCTTGAAACGGCGGAGCGCAAACTCGAAAGGCTCGTTCTCGCGGACTTTGACGCTGGGCATGGGTTCTCCAGAAAATTGGATATCCGCTCGGCGGGCCGGGCGGTTGCGAGTGGAACTCGCAGGGGCGGAATTCCGGGTTTCCCCGGCGAGCCGCGCATTATAACGGCTCGTGGCGCCACTGCAACCACCCCGTTTGGCGCGGCCGGGAAACCGGTCCAGAATGGCGCCCATGAAAGTCCTCGGCATCGAATCCTCCTGCGACGAGACCGGCGTGGCGGTCTACGACACCGCGCTGCCGGCCGAGCAGGCGCTGCGCGCGCACCATGTCTACAGCCAGATCGCGCTGCACGCTGAATACGGCGGGGTGGTGCCGGAACTGGCCAGCCGCGACCACGTCCGCAAGCTGCTGCCGCTGCTGCGCCAGACCCTGGCCGACGCCGGCCTGGAGGTCGGCGAGGTGGACGGGGTGGCCTATACCGCCGGGCCCGGCCTGGTCGGGGCGCTGCTGGTCGGCGCCGGGGTGGCGCGCGCGCTGGCCTGGGCGCTGGAGGTGCCGGCGATCGGCGTGCACCACATGGAAGGCCACCTGCTGGCGCCGTTGATGGAGGCCGATCCGCCGCAGCCGCCGTTCGTGGCGCTGCTGGTGTCCGGCGGCCATACCCAGCTGGTGGCGGTGGAGGCGATCGGCCGCTACCGGCTGCTCGGCGAGACCCTGGACGACGCCGCCGGCGAGGCCTTCGACAAGTCCGCCAAGCTGATGGGGCTGCCGTACCCGGGCGGGCCGCAGCTGGCGGCGCTGGCCGAGCAGGGCACGCCGGGGAAATACCGCTTCGCGCGGCCGATGACCGACCGGCCGGGGCTGGATTTCAGCTTCTCCGGGCTCAAGACCCAGGTGCTGCTGGCCTGGCGCGACAGCGACCAGTCCGGGGCCACCCGCGCCGACATCGCGCGCGGCTTCGAGGACGCGGTGGTCGACACCCTGCGCCAGCAGGGGCTGGAGCGGCCGTCGGTGGACGTGGAGCAGCCGGACCTGCGCCTGAACCTGTCGCTGCGCAAGGGCCGGGCGACGATCTCGGTCGACCTCGGCGGCGGTCCGCTGCACCGGCGCGGCTGGCGCATGGCGCAGAACGAGGCGCCGCTGAAGGAGAACCTGGCCGCGGCGGTGCTGCTGCGCGCCGGCTGGCCGAAGCTCCATGCCGCGGGCGGCGGCCTGCTCGACCCGATGTGCGGCAGCGGCACGCTGCTGATCGAAGGCGCGCTGATGGCCGCGGACGTGGCGCCGGGCCTGCAGAGATACGGCCATGCCGTGCCCACGCGCTGGCGCGGCTTCGACCGCGACCTGTGGGACACCCAGCTGGCCGAGGCGCACGAGCGCGCGCGGCTGGGGCGTGCCGCGCTGAAGCAGGTCGTGCACGGCAGCGACATCGACCCGCACGCGATCCGCGCGGCCAGGGAGAACGCGCAGGTGGCCGGCGTCGCCGAGGCGATCCGGTTCGGCGTGCACGATGTCGCCGAGCTGCAGGCGCCGCCGCAGGCCCATGGCGCGGTGGTGTGCAACCCGCCGTACGACGAACGCCTGGCCGCCGACGCCGCGCTGTACCGGCGCATCGGCGATGCGTTGCAGCGGGCGGTGCCGCAGTGGCGCGCCAGCCTGCTGTGCGGCAGCGCCGAGCTGGCGTTCGCCACCGGCCTGCGCGCCGGCAAGAGGTACCAGTTGTTCAACGGCGCGATCGAATGCGCGCTGATCGTCTGCGACCCGGTGGCGGTGCCGCGGCGCGAGCGCGGCGAGGAGCCGCGCGCGCTCAGCGACGGCGCGCAGATGGTCGCCAACCGGCTGCGCAAGAACCTGCAGAAGTTCCGCAAGTGGCGCGCGCGCGCGGGCGTGGAATGCTTCCGCGCCTACGACGCCGACCTGCCCGAATACGCCGCGGCGATCGACGTCTACCAGGAGGCCGACGGCGCGCGCCGGCTGTTCCTGCACGTGCAGGAATATGCCGCTCCCGCCGCGATTCCCGATGCCGACGTGCGCCGCCGCCGCAACGAGCTGCTGGCGGCCGCGCGCGAGGTGTTCGAGGTGCCGGCCGAGCAGGTCGCGCTGAAGTCGCGCGAGCGCGGCAAGGGCGGCAGCAAGTACGGCCGTTTCGAGCAGCGCAACGAGTTCGTCCACGTACGCGAGCATGGCGCGCTGCTGCGGGTGAACCTGTTCGACTACCTCGACACCGGCCTGTTCCTAGACCACCGTCCGCTGCGCGGCATGATGGCGGCGCAGGCCAGGGGCCGGCGCTTCCTCAACCTGTTCTGCTACACCGGCGCGGCCAGCGTCGAGGCGGCGGTGGCGGGCGCGTCCTCGACCACCAGCGTCGACCTGTCCGGCACCTACCTGCAGTGGTGCGCCGACAACCTGGCGTTGAACGGGCAGGGCGGGGCGCGCCACCAGCTGGTGCAGGCCGACGCGCTGGCGTGGCTGGAGGCCGAGCGCGGCCTGTACGACGTGGTCTTCTGCGACCCGCCGACGTTCTCCAACTCGGCCCGCGCCGACGACTTCGACATCCAGCGCGAGCACGTGCGCCTGCTGCGCGCGGCCGCGGCGCGGCTGGCGCAGGGCGGGGTGCTGTACTTCTCCAACAACTTCCGCCGCTTCAAGCTCGACGAGAACGCCATCGCGGCCTTCGCGCAGTGCGAGGAGATCAGCCCGCGCACGATCGATCCGGACTTCGAGCGCAACGCGCGCATCCACCGCGCCTGGCGCCTGACCCGCGCCTGAGGCGGCGGAAGGCGACGGCAAGCAGGCGCCGCTGCGGCAGCGGCGTCGTGCTTGTGCCCCTGCCCATCTGGCGCGAACCCCGTCGGGGTCGAAGCCCCTCCCGCATTGCGCGGACGAGGCTGTGGTCGGGGGGCTTAGTCCGCCGCTCCCTCGCCGCGGCGGTGCCCGCTCATCTCGCTGCCGGCGTCCGGAGCGAAGCGCAGGTGCCAGCGCAGCGAGCTGAAGGAAACGGCCGTCACCGCCAGGAACGCGATCGAGAAGTCGCGCAGCTGCGGCTGCGCATGCCCGGAGGCGGCCATCGCGGTCTTCAGGAACAGCGCGCCGGCGCACACGCCCACCGACAGCATCAGCTGCTGCAGGGTGCTGTAGAGGCTGCTGGCCGCGCTCATGCGCGGCCCGGGCACGTGCTCGTAGGCGATGGTGTTGTAGGCGGCGAACTGGAACGACATGAACGCGCCGCAGCACACCAGCAGGCCGAACATCAGCTCCGGCGCCCAGTCCGGCTGGAACAACGCGCACACCAGGTAGCCGAGGCTGGCGAAGACGCCGTTGCCGATCAGCGCGTTGCGGTAGCCGTAGCGGCGCAGCAGGCGCGGGGTCAGCAGGCGCATCGCGATCGAGCCGACCGCGGTGGCCATCACCAGCCGGCCGCTCTGCGCGGCGCTGTAGCCGAAGCCGATCTGGAACAGCAGCGGCAGCAGGAACGGCTGCGCGCCCTGGGTGATGCGCATCAGCGAGCCGCCGATCACCGACAGCCGGAACGAGTCGATCCGCAGCAGCGACAGGTCCAGCAGCGGGTTGGCGCGGCGGCGCGCATGCCACAGGTAGCCGAGGCTGGCGCCGGCGCCGATGCAGACCAGCAGCAGCGCGTGCGCCAGGCCGTCGCGCTGGCTGATCATCTCCAGCCCGAACAGCAGGCAGCCCAGGCCGACGCCGCACAGCACGAAGCCGAGGAAGTCGAAGCGGCCCGGCGCCGATTCGCTGGGAATCTCCGGGATGAAGCGCCGCACCAGCACGAACCCGGCGATGCCGATCGGCACGTTGATGTAGAAGATCCAGCGCCAGTCCAGGTAGGTGACGAACACGCCGCCGAGCGGCGGGCCCAGCATCGGGCCGATGAAGGCCGGCACCAGGGTCCAGGCCATGGCCGAGACCAGGTGCCGGCGTTCGACCGTGCGCAGCAGGATCAGGCGCCCGAGCGGGGCCATCATCGCGCCGCCGGCGCCCTGCAGGAAGCGCGCGACCACCAGGGTCGGCAGGTCGTCGGCCAGCGAGCACAGGACCGAGCCGCCGACGAACACCCAGATCGAGGCGCAGAACACCCGGCGCAGGCCGAAGCGGTCGGCGACCGCGCCGCTGGCGGGAATGCCGATCGCCAGCGCCAGCAGGTAGCTGGTCAGGGCGATGCTCATCGCCGGCGCGGCGACGCCGAAGTCGCGCGCCAGGGTCGGCAGCGCGGTGGCCAGCACGGTGGCGTCCATCTGCTCCATGAAGATGGCGCAGGCCAGGATCAGGGAGATGAGGCGGTAGTCGGGGTAGCGCGGCGCCGGCGCGGCAGCCGCCTGGGACGGACTAGGCAATATCGCGATCTCGATTCCGGACCGGCACGGCCGCGGTGGCGGGAGGCCCGTCTGCCGGCCCGCGCCACACGGGTTGTGCGGCGCAGCACGTCATTGTCCGCCCGCCGGGGCGACGCGTGCAAGCCGGCGCGCGGAACCGCCGGAGGTGCTTGGCTCTCGTAGGAGCGACTTCAGTCGCGAACGGGCTTTATCGGTGAAGCCTCATCGCGACTGAAGTCGCTCCTACGGCGGCCAGGGCAGGGCCTGGGCCGCCAGCCACACCGAAACCGCGTGCAGGGCCAGTCCGATCAGGCCGCCGACCAGGGTGCCGTTGAAGCGGATGTACTGCAGGTCGCGGCCGACGCCCAGCTCCAGCTGTTCGACCAGGTGGCGCTCGTCCCAGCCCTTCATCGTGCCGGCGATGTGCTCGGTGACCGAGCTGCGCAGGCGCGTGGTGAGCTTGCCGGCGGCGCCGAGCATGTGCTGGTTGAGCGCTTCGCGCAGCGCCGGGTCCTGGCCCAGCGACTGGCCGAGCGCCTGCAGCGAGCGTTCCAGCTGCGCGGCGATCGCCGAGGTCTCGTCGCCGAGGTCGGCGCGCAGGCTGCGGTGGATCTGCCCCCACAGCGCCTGCACGTATTCCTGCAGCGCCGGATGCTCGATCGCGCGCTGCTTCAGCTGCTCGACGTGCGCGGCCAGCGCCGGGTCCTCGCGCAGGCGTTCGATGTAGCGCTGCAGCCAGGTCTCGTAGTCGCGCCGCAGCGGGTGCTCCGGCGTGGCCAGCACCTGCTGCAGTTCGTCGATCGCCGCGCGGGCGAGGCGGTCGGCCAGGCTGTCGCCGATCTCGTCGGCCGGCTTGACCCATTCGACCGTGCCCATCAGCTTCGGCCACTCGCGCCGTGCGTAGCGCACGATCAGCGCCGAGACCCGCGCCTTGACCCGTTCGTCGTCCAGCCAGCGGCCGAGCCGCTGCAGGGCCTCGTCCAGCAGCTTCTGGTGGCGGCCGTCGGTGGTCAGCAGCGCCAGCACCTCGCCGGCGCTGGCGGCCGCGTTCCACTGGCGCAGGCGCTCGACCACGAAGCGCTGGATCGCCCGCCGCACCGCCGCCTCGTCCAGCAGGTCCAGCGCCTGCAGCATCCAGCCGCGCGCCATCTGCGCGAGCATGCGCGCCTGTTCCGGGCGCGCCAGCCACTGGCCGAGCCGGCTGGCCGGATCGAACACGCGCAGCTTGTCCAGCAGCGCCTCCGGGGCCAGGAAGTGGTCGCGCACGAACACCGCCAGGCCGTCGGCGAGCCGGTCCTTGCCGCGCGGCACGATCGCGGTGTGCGGAATCGGCAGGCCCATCGGCCGGCGGAACAGCGCCACCACCGCGAACCAATCGGCCAGCGCGCCGACCGTGGCGGCCTCGCAGAACGCGGCGACCCAGGCCCAGGCGCCGTGCTGGCCCATGGCGTGGCTGAGCACGAAGCCGGCCACCATCAGCAGCAGCAGGCCG
>DNXT01000206.1:10655-11071 GCA_003505795.1 Lysobacteraceae bacterium
CCATCAGCAGCAGCAGGCCGAGCGCGAGCAGCTTCATGCGCCGCAGCTGGGCACGGCGCGGGTCGGGCGGGGGAGAGGGCGCGATGCCTGGATCGGTCATCGCTGCAGTTTACGCACCGGCCGGCAGGGCGACGTCGACGCCGCCGGCGGTGTCTGCCGGAGGAGCGCGCCGCGTTCGAGGGCGCGTCAGCCTGGGCCGGTTAGGGTCAAGGTTCCGTCCGAAGGAAACAAGCCCCATGCAATGTCCGACCTGCAGCAACGTCGCGCTGGCGATGGCCGAGCGCCAGGGCATCGAGATCGACTACTGCCCGCAATGCCGCGGGGTCTGGCTGGATCGCGGCGAGCTGGACAAGATCATCGAACGATCGCAGGGCCCGGCGGCCGCGACCGCGCCGGCCGGCGCGCCGCCGCCGTAC
>DNXT01000352.1:0-23140 GCA_003505795.1 Lysobacteraceae bacterium
GCGGCGCGCCGGCGCTTGGCGGCGACGCGGCCGGAGCACGATCGCGTCCCAGCTGCGCCCGTCGAGGCTACGGTCCGCTGACGCCCGCGGCAGCGGTGAACGGCAACGACACATAGTGCCGGCCCAGCTCGGTCAGCTCGCCGTTGCCGGCCAGCAGGCTGGTCTTGTGCGGATCGCCGTCGCGGGTCCAGCGCCCGGTGAACCAGGCGTAGCGGAACACGTCCTCGCGCTGCTCGCAGACCTCCACCATCTCGGTCATCTGCTGCATCTGCTTGGCGACCGTGTCGATCTGGGCGCTGCCGTCGCCGCTGTGCCAGTTGGCGAACTCGGTCACCCAGATGCGCTTGCCGTACTTGCCCAGGCGGTCGAGCTGGCCGGCCAGGCCGTAGTCGTACCAGTGGAACGCCAGGTAATCGATGCGCGGGGCGGCACCGCCATGGGCGTTGCGGTAGGCGGCGTAGAACGCGTCCAGCCACACCACCGGGTCCTCGAAGCCGGACAGGGTGCCCCAGGTGATCGCCGGCCCGACCAGCTGCACGCCGGTGCGCTCGGCCAGCGCCTCGTAGCGCGGCCACAGCGCCGCGGCGCGCTGCGGGGTCATGTTGGCCTGGTCGGCGAGGTTGGGCTCGTTGAGCAGCAGCAGGTAGCGGATCGACGGATTGGCGCGCAGCCGCGCCTCGATGCCGGCGTCGTCGAAGTCGTCGTTCCACAGCATCGGAATGAAATCCATGCCATAGACGCCGGCGTAGCCGTCGCTGCCGGGGTGCGGCGTCGGGCTCCAGTTGTACCACCAGGTCACGCCGCTGGAGAGCGCCTTCATGTCCTCGGGCGTGGCCAGGTCGTAGGCGACGCCGCGCTTGATGCTGCGGGTCGGGCTCGGCGCGGGGTCCGGATCCGGGGTCGGAGCCGGGTCAGGATCGGGCGCCGGCGCGGGAGTGCCGCCGTCGGCAGGGGTGCCGGCGTTGGCGGATCCGGACGAACCGCCGCCGCAACCGCTCAGGACCAGGGCCAGGCACAGCAGGAAGGAGGACAGCAGCGCGGAACGGAAGCAACGCACCATGGGGCATCCAGGCCGGTGTGGGAACCGGAGTATGAACCAGAGCGCGCGACCCGTCTCCCCATTCAGCGCGGCCGGCGGGCGCCCACCGCGCGCAGGCAGAAGCCGCAGATCGACTCGACCAGGCGCTCGCCATCGCGCGGGCTGGTCCGGCTCGGCGCGATCGGCCCGACCAGCGCCTCGGTGAACGCGCCGACCAGGCAGGCCGCCACCGCGTCCAGGTCCTGCTCGACGAACTCGCCCGATTCCACGCCGCTGGCGACGATGTCGCGGAACACCTCACCGAACAGGCGCCGGCAGCGGATGCGTTCGGCCTCCACCTCCGGCTCGGTCGGCTCGGCGATGAACGCGTACGCCAGCCCGGGCCCGGCCAGGGCGCGGCGCACGAACGACTCGATCGCGCGCCGCAGCCGCTCCGACGCGCTCGCCTCGGCGCCGGCGATCTCGCGCAGCAGGCCGATCTCGTAGTTCACCGCCTCGCTGAGCACTTCCACGAACAGGTCCGACTTGGACGGGAAGTGCCGGTAGATCTGCCCGGTGGAAACGCCCGCCGCCGAGGCCACCGCGGTCACCGGCGCATTGCGGTAGCCACCACCGGCCACCAGTTTGCGTGCCGCCAGCAGGATCCGCTCGCGGTTGCCGGCGAGCCGTTCTTCCATCAGGGCCGAGCGCTTATAGGCCATGGGATGATTCCTTGTTCATTTTTTGAATTTTAGTTCACTTTTTATCGAAAGCCAGCTAGGCTGCGCAAAACGCCCGTGCGGTGGCCGAGCCGGCCACCTTTCCCCTACCCGGCGCGTCCCGTCCCTTGCGGAGCCGCCCCATGCATGTGCCGTCCCTGAACTTCGATCTCGGCGAAGAGATCGACCTGCTGCGCGAGAGCGTGGCAGGTTTCGCCGCCCGCGAGATCGCCCCCCGCGCCGCCCAGGCCGACCACGACAACGTGTTCCCGTCGGAGCTGTGGCGCCTGCTCGGCGAGCAGGGCCTGCTCGGCCTGACCGTGGAAGAACAATACGGCGGCAGCGGCATGGGCTACCTGGCGCACGTGGTGGCGATGGAGGAAATCTCGCGCGCCGGCGGCGCGATCGGCCTGTCCTACGGCGCGCATTCCAACCTGTGCCTCAACCAGCTGCGCAAGAACGCCAGCGAGGCGCAGAAGCGGAAGTACCTGCCGCGGCTGTGCAGCGGCGAACACGTCGGCGCGCTGGCGATGAGCGAACCCGGCGCCGGCTCGGACGTGGTGTCGATGAAGCTGCGCGCCGAGGCGCGCGGCGACCGCTACGTCCTCAACGGCAACAAGATGTGGATCACCAACGGGCCGGAGGCCGACGTGCTGGTGGTCTACGCCAAGACCGACCCGGCGGCCGGCGCGCGCGGGATCACCGCCTTCATCGTCGAGAAGGGCATGCCCGGCTTCTCCACCGCGCAGAAGCTCGACAAGCTGGGCATGCGCGGCTCCAACACCTGCGAGCTGGTGTTCGCCGACTGCGAGGTGCCGGCCGAGAACGTGCTCGGCGAGGTCGGCGGCGGCGTGCGCGTGCTGATGTCCGGGCTGGACTACGAGCGCGTGGTGCTGTCCGGCGGCCCGCTCGGGCTGATGGCCGCGGCCATGGACGTGGTGCTGCCGTACGTGCACGAGCGCAGGCAGTTCGGCGAGGCGATCGGCAGCTTCCAGCTGATGCAGGCGAAGCTGGCGGACATGTACGTGGGCCTCAATGCGTGCCGCGCCTACGTCTATGCGGTGGCCCGCGCCTGCGACGCCGGCCGCACCACCCGCCAGGACGCGGCCGGCGCGATCCTGTACGCCGCCGAGAAGGCCACCTGGCTGACCGGGCAGGCGATCCAGGTGCTCGGCGGCAACGGCTACATCAACGAGTACCCGACCGGGCGGCTGTGGCGCGACGCCAAGCTGTACGAGATCGGTGCCGGCACCTCGGAGATCCGGCGCATGCTGATCGGCCGCGAACTGTTCGAGCGCACGCGGTGAGCGTGGCGATGGTCCGAATCCGACCGTGCCCGGCGGGTGGCGCTTCGGCCCGCGCCGCAGCGCGCGGAAATCCCACCGCCATGGGCTGTCCTGTGGGAGGGGCTTCAGCCCCGACGCTCTCGCAGGAACGGCCCGTCGGGGCTGAAGCCCCTCCCACAGGGAGCACCGCATCGTGACCGTACTGACCACCCAGCTCCAGCCCGGCAGCGAGGGCTTCCAGGCCAACGCCGCGGCGATGCACGCGCTCGTCGAGGACCTGCGCGCGACCCTGCAGCGCACCGCGCTCGGCGGCAGCGAGGCGGCCCGCGCCAAGCACACCGCACGCGGCAAGCTGCTGGTGCGCGAGCGCATCGACGCCCTGCTCGACCCGGGCAGCCCGTTCCTGGAGATCGCGCCGCTGGCCGCGCACGGCATGTACGACGACGCGGTGCCCTGCGCTGGCGTCGTCGCCGGCATCGGCCGCGTGTCCGGCGTGGAATGCGTGATCGTCGCCAACGACGCCACGGTCAAGGGCGGCACCTACTACCCGGTCACGGTGAAGAAGCACCTGCGCGCGCAGGAGATCGCCGAGCAGAACCGGCTTCCCTGCCTCTACCTGGTCGATTCCGGCGGCGCTTTCCTGCCGATGCAGGACGAGGTGTTCCCCGACCGCGACCACTTCGGCCGGATCTTCTACAACCAGGCCAACCTGTCGGCGCAGGGTATCGCGCAGATCGCCTGCGTGATGGGCAGCTGCACCGCCGGCGGCGCCTACGTGCCGGCGATGAGCGACGAGACCGTGATCGTGCGCGAGCAGGGCACGATCTTCCTCGGCGGCCCGCCGCTGGTGAAGGCCGCCACCGGCGAGGTGGTCAGCGCCGAGGAACTGGGCGGCGCCGACGTGCACACGCGCATCTCCGGCGTGGCCGACCACTACGCCGACAACGACCTGCAGGCGCTGGCGCGGGTCCGCGCGATCGTCGCCACGCTCAACCGGCGCAAGCCCGCGCATGGCATGGCGCTGCAGCCGCCGGAGGATCCGCTGTATCCGGCGCACGAACTCTACGGCGTGATCCCGTCCGATACCCGCAAGCCCTACGACGTGCGCGAGGTGATCGCGCGGCTGGTGGACGGCTCGCGTTTCGACGAGTTCAAGCCGCGCTACGGCAATACCCTGGTCACCGGCTTCGCGCACCTGCACGGCTATCCGGTCGGCATCGTCGCCAACAACGGCATCCTGTTCTCCGAGTCCGCGCTCAAGGGCGCGCACTTCATCGAGCTGTGCGTGCAGCGCGCCATCCCGCTGGTGTTCCTGCAGAACATCACCGGCTTCATGGTCGGCCGCAAGTACGAGCACGGCGGCATCGCCAAGGACGGCGCCAAGCTGGTGATGGCGGTGGCCTGCGCGAAGGTGCCGAAGTTCACCGTGGTCATCGGCGGCAGCTTCGGCGCCGGCAACTACGGCATGTGCGGGCGCGCGTACTCGCCCAACTTCCTGTGGATGTGGCCGAACGCACGCATCGGCGTGATGGGCGGCGAGCAGGCCGCCAGCGTGCTGGCCACGGTCAGGCGCGACGGCATCGAGGTCCAGGGCGGCAGCTGGTCGGCCGACGAGGAAGCCGGGTTCAAGGCGCCGATCCGCGAGCAGTTCGAGCGGCAGGGCCACCCGTACTACGCCAGCGCCCGGCTGTGGGACGACGGCGTGATCGACCCGGCCGACACCCGCCGCGTGCTCGCGCTCGGCCTGTCCGCCGCCTTCAACGCACCGCCGCAGGAAACGCGCTTCGGCGTGTTCCGCATGTAACGCTTTCCGTAGGAGCGGCTCCAGCCGCGAAGGCTTTACCGGCAATGCCCCATCGCGGCCGAAGCCGCTCCTACGCCTTTCCAGGTGGAATCCATGGCCAACGCTTCCCTCTTCGACAAGATCCTCATCGCCAACCGCGGCGAGATCGCCTGCCGGGTGATCGCCACCTGCCGCCGCCTCGGCATCGCCACCGTCGCGGTGTACTCGGATGCGGACCGCGACGCGCGCCACGTGCGCCTGGCCGACGAGGCGATCCGCATCGGTCCCGCGCCCGCCGCCGACAGCTACCTGCGCGGCGAGGCGATCCTGGCCGCCGCGCGCGACAGCGGCGCCCAGGCGATCCATCCCGGCTACGGCTTCCTGTCCGAGAACGCCGGCTTTGCCGAGGCCTGCGCCGCGGCGGGCCTGGTCTTCATCGGCCCGCCGGCGCAGGCGATCCGCGCGATGGGCGACAAGAGCGCGGCCAAGGCGCTGATGCAGCGGGCCGGCGTGCCGCTGACGCCCGGCTACCACGGCGACGCCCAGGATCCGGCGCTGCTGCGGTCCCGGGCCGACGCGATCGGCTACCCGGTGCTGATCAAGGCCAGCGCCGGCGGCGGCGGCAAGGGCATGCGCAGGGTCGAGGCGGGCGCGGAGTTCGCCGGCGCGCTCGCCAGTTGCCAGCGCGAGGCGCTCAACGCCTTCGGCAACGCCCACGTGCTGGTGGAGAAGTACGTCGAACGGCCGCGTCACATCGAGGTGCAGGTGTTCGGCGACCGCCACGGCAACGTCGTCCACCTGTTCGAGCGCGACTGCTCGGTGCAGCGCCGCCACCAGAAGGTGCTGGAGGAAGCGCCGGCCCCGGGCATGACCGCCGAGCGGCGCCAGGCGATGGGACGGGCGGCGGTGGAAGCTGCGCGCGCGGTCGGCTACGTCGGCGCAGGCACGGTGGAATTCATCGTCGGCCCGGCCGGCGACTTCTATTTCATGGAGATGAACACCCGCCTGCAGGTCGAGCACCCGGTGACCGAGCTGATCACCGGCACCGACCTGGTCGAATGGCAGCTGCGCGTCGCCGCCGGCCAGCCGCTGCCGCTGCGGCAGGAACAGCTGCATATCGCCGGCCATGCCATCGAGGCGCGCCTGTATGCCGAGGACGCGGACCGTGACTTCCTGCCCTCGACCGGCACCTTGCGCCACCTCCGCTTCCCGCCGCAGGACGCGCACGTGCGCGTGGACACCGGCGTCGAGCAGGGCGATGCGATCAGCCCGTTCTACGACCCGATGATCGCCAAGCTGATCGTCTGGGACCAGGACCGCGACGCCGCGCTGCGGCGCCTGCGCGCCGCGCTCGCGCAGGTCGAGGCGATCGGCGTCACCACCAACGCGGCGTTCCTGTGGCGCCTGGCGGGCACTGCGTCGTTCTCCGTGCCGATGCTGGACACGGCCTTGATCGAGCGCGAGCAGGATGCGTTGCGGCCGGACGACGTTGACGAGCCCATCCTGTGGTCGATCGCCGCGGCCGTCCTTTCCGCCCGGCAACGCCGGTCCGCGACCGCCGACCCCAACGATCCGTACTCGCCCTGGCTGGCGTCCGACGACTGGCGCATCGGGGCGCGCGCCATGCGCAGGATCGAGATCGAAGGAGACGCCGGGCAACGCGAATTCGCCGTCGCCGGCTGCGGCGGCCATTGGCGGATCGAGAACGCCGGCGTCGCCCGCCAGGTCGAACTGCGCTGGCACGGCGACGACCTGGCCGCGACCGTCGACGACCGGCGCGTCACCCTGCGCGGCCTGTGGGACGGCGAGGCGCTGATCCTGCAACGCGACGCCCGACCCCATCGCTTCGCGCGCCACGACCGCAGCGGCGAAGCCGGCGACCGGCACGCCGACACCGGCTCGCTGGTCGCCCCGATGCCGGGCCGCATCGTCGCCCTGCTGGTCGAGCCCGGCACCCGCGTCGTCCGCGGCCAGCCGCTGCTGGTGATGGAGGCGATGAAGATGGAGCATACGTTGACGGCGCCGGTTGACGGCCTGCTGGATGCATTCCTCGTTCGTGACGGGGAGCAGGTCACCGAGGGCACAAACCTACTGGTCTTCAAATCCGACTGACGGAACCAGCAGCGCGCTTCAGTCCACAGCGGCTTCCCAGACCGTGCCGTTGGGATCGAACTCGGCGGTGTTCATCGCAGATGCCCTGTACCCGAAGCCGCATATCGCAAGTGGCCCTTCCAGCAGCGGATCCAGACCAAACCCCCTCTCGATGTCGACTTCATTGATGGCGGAGGTCACGAACGCGCCCATGCCTGCTTCCGTAGCACACAGGTACAACAGCTGGGAAAGGTGCCCTGCATCGAGAATCAACGCACGATACGCCTTCGAGTGGCGGCGATACTTCCAGTACATCCTGGAATAGCGTGCAACCAGGACCACCAGGACCGGAGCTTCGGCGAACCAGTGCTGCCCGGCCAGGGCTGTACGCGAAAAGACATCCAGGTCTGGCATTGGCTGTGCCAACCTGTCGATGCCGTGCCTGACAGGATCGTAGTGATACAAACCCGCTTGCAGTCCACCGACATGGCGGACAACGAGATAGGCCTCCATGGCATGCAAGCCTCCCCCGGAAGGCACGTTCTTCTTGAGGAATGCGGCCACACCGTCGGCCTCGACGCGCGCCTGGGCGGCGAAGACGCGATGCATCAACGTGGAGAAATCCGCCAAAGGCAGGGGACGATCGGTTTCGAAATTCCGACATGTCGCCCGGCGTGCCAGGAACGCGTCGAAATCACCGGCGCTTTTGGGCAGCACGACATGCTCGGCGATGTCTTCTCGCCTCCCCATTTCGGGAGGTGGGGGACCAAGTTTTTCGCACAGGCCCGCCGCTGTCGTCAGTCCATCCGCTTCCATCGAAGCGACGCTGTCGCAGTCATACCACCGGCCAAAGCGATGCATCAAGGCGGCTGGTCCCCACCAATTTCCTTCGCGCATCTGCTTGTCTCTGGCCGCGAAGACGCCGCTCTCCTTCTCGTCGAGCAGAAGTCCTGCATCCAGCAACCGCATGATCGCCTCGTGTTGCACCGGCTCAAGCGCGTCGCCGTCGGTCCAATCCATCGGGCTTATGGATCCCAGAAGCTCACTTTCCAGCCGCCCGACTTCGACCTCTTCCTCCAGATGGGGGGCGAGCGCGATCCAACGCTGCTCCCGTTTAATGCCGTTCCCCCCGTCCAGCAGACTGGTCAGATCGAACCAGGATATTTCCCGTGGTTCCAAGAAAAGATGTAGGCAACGCCTGAAACGCATGTCCGAACCCGGCTAAATTTTGAAGCGGCTGTGCCGATAGATACACTTGATCCAGTCAGCGGTCCACACGTCATTCCTCTAACGATGAAGAGAATAGAGCCATGAGTTCGCCCAGCCATGCTCCACTGCCTACAGACATCGCGGATCGCCTTCTGGAGCTCCTGAGCACGGACGATGCTTTCAGACAGGTCTTTCAGAAGAATCCGACCGCTGCGCTCTCCGAACTGGGCTATGAGCCCGCCCGGATCCAGCTTGAAAGCCAGGACGGACCTCCGGGGCAGGGCTCGGCGTTCTACTGCATGACGTCCCAGCAACTGGCTTCAAAAGAAGAGATTATCCAGGCTCGTAAAGAGCTTGCGGGCCACCTTGCAGCGACGGGCAACCATCACGTCGTTTTCTGCTTTGAAGCAGGCAAGATCGCATCAAGAGTCTCTCGCAAATAGCCTGGCATCGACAGCGCGGGCCACGCCGACAGCAGCTCTTGGATTTTTCCTTCGGCCTCCCCGCCTCGATTGAGTTGGGACAGGGATTGCGCTTGCCGTCGCCGGGCAAGGCGCGTGTCAGCCACGTTCAATGTCTGCAGAGACTGTGCCAGTGAGGCCTCCCCATAGGCCAAGCCTCGCTGGTTACTTATCCATTCCGCCTGCTCGAGTGCCTTCTGATGCTCTCCAGCGGCATCGAGCGCCAGATAGAGCGCAACCCGGGTCTGTAACAGGTCATCGTCACGAGGAGCCACCAACTCGATCGCTTGCTCGTGGTCGCCCTTCAGCCTGTGCTGCCCCGAGCGGACGATATTGATCAGCTTGTCCAGTGTCGGGTCGCCGGAAATTGCCAGCCAGGGCTTAGCAAAAGCCAGTGCCTTTTCCGACAGTGAATCATCCCCCGCCCGCTGCGCGAGATAGGCCGTGGCGACAAGAAGTGACGCATGGTCAACTCCATAGGGCTTTCCAAGGCTTGCTTCCGACTGCCGTACGGACTGGCCAGAAAACCATTCCTTCAACGCGGGCAGCACCTTCTCGGGACCGTCGGTTATCGACAACAGCGACAGCTGGATAAACCCGAACTGCGCCTGCGTAAACTCGTTCGCCGACCTGCTCCTCTCCACTGCATTCGCCGCTTCGGTAGCCGCCTCGGCCCACCGGCCTTGGTCAACCTTGAACGAGATGGCATCAAGTGTGGGCACCAGCTCGTCATCCGCATAGCCGCTCTTGCGGATCTTTTTGATGAGTGCTTCCGCCCCGGCATAATCGCCCTGTAGTGCCAAGACGTTTGCTAGGCGCCGGATAGGACCGCTCTTTCCTTTCAGATCCATCTGCTCGAATTGGGTCCTGGCCAACTTGAGCTTTCCTTGGGCCAGATAGACCCTCCCTATATCGTCGATGGCAATGGACCGATATGGGTCCTGGGGCATGTCCGCGGCTTTCGCGTGGACCAGCGCCTCAGAAAACTGGTTGGCTTGATACAGATGCCAGAAGCTATTGCCGTGTGCAGCGAAGTTGTCGGGATAGAGGCGCGCGAGCTGCTGCCAGTTCGTCAAGGCGGCCGGAGCATCGTCCAACTCCGCTGCCCATGCTTCCAGATAAAGACGGTCCCGGGCCGGCAAACGCGACTTGAGCTCCAGTGCCTTTCGAAGATAAGGCATGGCCGAAGCGCGATCGGATACGGCGGCCAGGACACGCGCAACGCCGATATAAGCCAACGCGAAATGGCGATCGAGCCGTACCGCCAGCCCGAAATTCTGCTCAGCCTGTTTCCATTCTCCCTTGCTCGTCGCATCCACCCCCATGGCGTACGCACGCAAGGCATCCAAGTTGGAAGTAGTGACTTCGGGCAAGGGTGCGGACGCTTCGTCGATGGACTGCACGGCTTCTCCCAGTTGATGGCGGAGCCGTCCGCTTACCTGGTCCACGGAAGCAAGAACCGACTCGATACCGCGTCCGGTTACCGATTCGGAGTACACCGTGGCCTGGGTCTTGGGATCAATGACCTCGGCAGTCACCTTCAATCGCCCACCGACTTCGGCCACGGTCGGAATAATGACGGCGCGTGCGCCATCCCGCATCGCGATCTCCGAAGCGGTTTCCCGGTCCAGCGACAGGTTCGGATCTCGCTCCATCCGGGTGAGCGTGTCGCGTACCTTCAGGTCGCTCAGGAGATTCACGTAACGCGACTGTTCCAGGCTGATACGGAATGCCTCATGCAGCGATTCGTCGAGCAACGTATTGCCGGTCAGATTGCGCAGATCCCCCACCACGACCCAGTCGCGCTCGGCAAAAGCGATGGCGGGTTCTGGACGGGTCATGAACCACGTCCCGATACCAAACGCCGCCAGCAACGCCGCTTCCGCCACCAGCGCCGCCGGCCGACGCCACAGCGGCAGGTCGCGCCAGGCCTTGTTCGAGTTCTTCGGCGCGCGCAGCGGGGTCACGCCGATTTCGCCGACCTCGTAGATCTCCTGCCGGGTCGGCACGCCCTTGAAGCGCCAGCGCCCGTGCGACTTCCACAGCAGGCGCTCGCCGCGCTCGCCGAGCTCGCGCGCGGCGCGGTGGGTGAGCGATTCGGCCACCGCCGAAAGCAGGATCTGGCCCGGCCGCGCCAGCGACATCAGCCGCGCGGCCATCGGCTTGGCCAGGCCCTCGACCTCCAGCGGCTTGGCGCCGATCTGCACCGCCTCCTCGCTGTTGTGCCAGGTCAGTACCTCGCCGACGTGCAGGCCGGCACGCGCATGCAGCTTGAGGTTGCGGTCGTGGCCGAGTCCCTGCAGGCCGCGCGCGTAGTCCAGGGCGAACCCCAGTCCGTCGATCGGGCGCTCGAACAGCAGCAGCAGGCCGTCGGACCGGTCGATCAGGCGGCCGCGCCAC
Source organism: Lysobacteraceae bacterium (assembly GCA_003505795.1). GTDB lineage: Bacteria > Pseudomonadota > Gammaproteobacteria > Xanthomonadales > Xanthomonadaceae > UBA8801. The sequence continues at coordinate 10,968 of DNXT01000352.1, forward strand.
TGGCGCTGCAGCAGCAGCACCAGATGATCGTGCTCTCGGAACAGCTCGGCGGTGGCGCTGTCGCCGAGCTGCTCGACCAGCGTCATCGAATCGCACAGGTCCGTCAGCAGCAGGGTGCGCAGCTGCGGCGCGTCGAGTTTGGGCTGGTGGGCATCGTTCATTGGCGTCGATCTCCCCGGCGCCCGGCTTCAGGCGACGGCGGCAGGCTGTGTTTCGAACCCATGGAGGCGATTGCCTCCCAGGCGCTTGGCCTCGTACAGCGCGCTGTCGGCGCGGGTGTACCAGTCGTTCCAACTGCCGGCGGGATCGACCACGCACATGCCCACGCTGACCGAGCAGATGTGCGGCACCGCCTGCATCGCATCCAGTTCGGCCTGCACGCGGGCGACGATGCGTTCGCCCAGCTGGCGCAGCTCGTCGGCGTTGCCGATGCCGACGAACACGCAGAACTCGTCGCCGCCGAGCCGGCAGGCCAGGTCGCCTTCGCGGACGACCGAGCGCAGCACCGAGGCGATGTTCTGCAGCACCCGGTCGCCGGCCAGGTGGCCGTGCTCGTCGTTGACCCGCTTGAAGCGGTCGCAGTCGATCAGCAGCAGGCCGAGCCCCGGCACGCGGCCGGCACGACGGCATTCCTGCAGGTGCAGGGCCAGCCCGCGCCGGTTGTGCAGGCCGGTCAGCTCGTCGGTGCGGATCAGCTCCTCGGTCTGGTTGAGCTGGTAGGAAGTGGCGTAAAGATTGTCCAGCGCCGCCTCGAGGTCGTGGTTGCGGCGGCGCAGCTGGCGGATCAGCAGCTGTTCGTTGTTGACCACGCGCACGATGGTGCGGCGCAGGAAGTGGGCGACCAGCGAGGGATCGAGGTCGACCAGCTTCTGGAAATCGTGGTGGTCCAGTTCCACCAGCTCGCTGTCGGCGGCGATGATCGCGTCCGCACTGCGGGCGTGGTCGCCGATCAGCAGGCCCAGCTCGCCGAAGAACTCGCCGGGCCCGAGGTGCTTGACCACCAGGTCCTCGCCGAAATCCAGGTCGACCGCACCGGACACCAGGATGTACATCTGCGTGCCGATGTCGCCGCGCTGGAACAGCAGCTTGCCGGTGCCGAGCATGCGCGTGCGACCCAGCTGGCGGAACAGCGCCAGCTCGTTCGCCGTCAGCACCGCATGCAGTGCGTCCGGCAGCGTCGTCACGATGTGACCAGTCATCTCGGCTGATCCCGCACGTCGATCATCCCCTTACCCATGGCCGGCGCGACCGGCCAGCCAGTCTTCGATGATAGCAGATTAAGAAACCGTTCATCGCAAGATCACGGCCATTCTCACCAATCAAAGAGAATTCCAGATGATCCTGACCGATCCTAACGCGCCGGCGCGGCCGGAATATTTCGATCCCGCCACGGTTTGCGCTTGCGCCGGAAAAAGCCCGGCTTCGCTCCGAAGCCGGCCTGCCATCGGCGCATAGGACCTTGCGGGAAGGACTTCGGTCCCGATGAGACCCTGCCGGCAAAGCGTTGGGACTGAAGTCCCTCCCACAGAAGTCCCTTCACAGAACATCGGTGCGGACAGAGCCCAAAACAGCTGCGGCAGCGCCCCAAAAAAGAGGGCCCGGATCGTCTCCGGGCCCCGCGCCCTCCCGAGGCGCTGGCAAGCGGCCGCCAGGCTGCAGGTCAGGCGGCCTTGTCGCCGTGGAACTGTTCCTCCTCGGTGGAGCCGGACAGGGCGGTGGTCGAGGACTGGCCCTGCTGGATCGCCTGGGTCACCGCGTCGAAGTAGCCGGTGCCGACCTCGCGCTGGTGCTTGACCGCGGTGAAGCCGCGTTCGGCGGCGGCGAACTCGGCCTCCTGCAGCTCCACGAACGCGCTCATCTGGCGGCGCGCGTAGCCGTGGGCCAGGTTGAACATGCCGTAGTTCAGCGCGTGGAAGCCGGCCAGGGTGATGAACTGGAACTTGTAGCCGTAGCTGGCGATCTCCTTCTGGAACCTGGCGATGGTGGCGTCGTCCAGGTTCTTCTTCCAATTGAAGCTCGGCGAGCAGTTGTAGGCCAGCAGCTTGCCGGGGTACTTGGCGTGGATCGCCTCGGCGAACCTGCGCGCGAACTCCAGGTCCGGCTTGCCGGTCTCGCACCAGACCAGGTCGGCATAAGGGGCGTAGGCCAGGCCGCGGCTGATCGCCTGGTCCAGGCCCTTGCGGGTCTTGTAGAAGCCTTCGACGGTGCGCTCGCCGGTGGTGAACGGCCGGTCGATCGGGTCGACGTCGCTGGTCAGCAGGTCGGCCGCCTCGGCGTCGGTGCGCGCGACCAGCAGGGTCGGCACGCCCATCACGTCGGCCGCCAGGCGCGCGGCGTTCAACTTCTCCACCGCCTCGCGGGTGGGCACCAGCACCTTGCCGCCCATGTGCCCGCACTTCTTCACCGACGCCAGCTGGTCCTCGAAGTGCACGCCGGCCGCGCCGGCCTCGATCATCGCCTTCATCAGCTCGAACGCGTTCAGCACGCCGCCGAATCCGGCCTCGGCGTCGGCCACGATCGGCTGCAGGAAGTCGATGCTGTCGTCGCCCTCGGCGTGGTGCAACTGGTCGGCGCGCAGCAGCGTGTTGTTGATGCGGCGGACCACCGCCGGCACCGAGTCGGCCGGGTACAGCGACTGGTCCGGGTACATCTGCCCGGCCAGGTTGGCGTCGGCGGCGACCTGCCAGCCGGACAGGTAGATCGCCTTCAGGCCGGCCTTGACCTGCTGCATCGCCTGGTTGCCGGTCAGCGCGCCGAGCGCATTGACGAAGTCCTCGGTGTGCAGCGATTTCCACAGCTTCTCCGCGCCGAGCCGGGCGATGGAATGCTCGACCGGCACGGTGCCGCGCAGGCGCACCACGTCGGCGGCGCTGTAGTTGCGGGTGATGCCGTCCCAGCGCGGGTTGGTGTCCCAGTCCTGCTGGATCTGTTCGGCGGTCGGCAGCTTGGTCATGGTCGGTTCTCCTTGGGGGAACGGTGAATCGGGAATGGGAAGGCGGATCACGGCGCAGGAATCGCTTCTCCGATTCCCGATTCACCATTCCCGGCTTTTCAATCGATCAGGGCGTAGGCCGGCAGGGTCAGGAACTCGGCCAGTTCGTCGGCGCGGCTGAGCCGGTCGAGCAGGGCGATGGCCTCGTCGATGCGGGTGCCGCCCGGCAGCGCCTCGGCATTGCCCAGCCGTGCCGGCAAGTTGCGCAGCGTGGCCTCGAGCAAGACGAAGTCGATCGCGGTGCCGTCGTCCAGGTGCTGGCCCTCGTTGTGCAGCCACTGCCAGATCTGCGCGCGGCTGATCTCGGCGGTGGCGGCGTCCTCCATCAGGTCGTGGATCGGCACGCAGCCGTTGCCGTCCAGCCACGCGGCCAGGTAGCGCACGCAGACCTCGACGTTGCCCTCGAAGCCGGCGCGGGTGACCGTGCCCGGGCTCGGGGCGATCAGTGCGTCGCGGTCGACCTGCACGTCGCCGCGCAGCACCTGGTGCTGGTTGGGGCCGGGCATGTGCGCGTCGAAGATCGCCTTGGCCACCGGGATCAGCGCCGGATGCGCGACCCAGGTGCCGTCGTGGCCGGCGCTGACCTCGCGCAGCTTGTCGGCACGCACCCGCGCCATCGCCAGCTCGTTGGCGGCCTCGTCGCGGGCGATCGGGATCTGCGCGGCCATGCCGCCCATCGCGTGCGCGCCGCGGCGATGGCAGGTCTTGATCAGCAGTTCCGAATACGCCTTCAGGAACGGCTGGGTCATGGTGACCTGGCCGCGCTCGGGCAGCACCCGGTCGGGGTGGCGGCGGAAGGTCTTGAGATAGGAGAAGATGTAGTCCCAGCGCCCGCAGTTGAGCCCGACGATGCGCTCGCGCAGCGCGTGCAGGATCTCGTCCATCTCGAACACCGCCGGCAGCGTCTCGATCAGCACCGTGACCTTGATCTGCCCGTGCGGCAGGCCCAGCATCGCCTCGATGTGCGCCAGCGCGCTCTCCCACAGCGCGGCCTCCTCCATCGACTGCAGCTTGGGCAGGTAGAAGTACGGGCCGCGGTCCCTGGCCATCAGCGCGCGGGCGTTGTGGAAGGCGAACAGCGCCGCGTCGAACAGGCCGCCGCCGATCGGCTGGCCGTCGATCAGCACGTGCTTCTCGTCCAGGTGCCAGCCGCGCGGGCGCACGATCAGCACCGCCTGCTCCTCGTACGGACGCAGCGCGTAGTGCTTGGCCGGCGTGTCGAAGCTCAGGTCGCCGCGCACCGCGCCGATCAGCGCGCGCTGGCCGGCGAGCAGGTTGCGCCAGGTCGGCGAGGTGGAGTCCTCGAAATCGGCCATGAACACCTTGGCCCCGGAATTGAGCGCATTGATGACCATCTTCGGATCGGTCGGCCCGGTGATCTCCACGCGCCGGTCCTGCAGCGCGGCCGGCAGCGGCGCCACGGTCCAGTCGGCCTCGCGGATGGCGCGGGTATCGGCGCGGAAGTCGGGCAGCTCGCCGGCGTCGAACCGGGCCTGGCGCCGCGCCCGCGCGGCCAGGCGCTGCTGGCGTTCGGGTTCGATCGCCCGGTGCAGCGACACCAGCAGGGCCAGTGCCGGCGGCGGCAGCAGCTCGGCCTGGCCGACCAGCTGGGTGGTCAGTGCGATACCCGGGGTCGCGCGGCTGTCGGAGTCGGGACGCGCGGCAAAGGCGGTGGCGGACATGGCGGGGCTCCTGGTTTCGACCTGGAGCCCACCGTGCCGCGCGCCGAAGTATTTGACAAAACAGTTTTATCAATGATTTACATAAGACGGACTTATACTCGTCACGTCATGCCGACCAAGACCAGCGCAACCCCGCGGTTTTCCTACAAATCCGACCGGCTCAAGCCGTTGCGGGCGTTCTGCCAGACCGTGCGCCTGGGCTCCGTCTCACGCGCCGCCGAGGCGCTGTTCGTCAGCCAGCCGGCGGTGAGCCTGCAGTTGCAGGCCCTGGAACGCGAACTCGGGGCGGTGCTGTTCGAGCGCAGCGGGCGCCGCCTGGTGCCCAGCCGGGAGGGGCAGCTGCTGTACGAAATGGCGCAGCCGCTGGTGGAGAGCCTGGACGGGCTCGAGTCCAGCTTCCGCGACAAGGTGCGCGGGCTGGATGCCGGCGAACTCAACATCGCCGCCAACAGCTCCACCATCCTGTACCTGCTGCCGAAGATCGTGGAGAACTTCCGCGCCCGCCATCCGGACGTGCGCCTGACCCTGCACAACGCGATCAGCGCCGACGGCACCGACCTGCTGCGCGAGGACGCGGTGGACCTGGCGGTCGGCTCGATGCTCGACGTCCCCGCCGACCTCAGCTACGCCCCGGTCTACCACTTCGAACAGCTGCTGATCACCCCGCGCGAGCACCCGCTGGCCGGCAAGGCCCGGCTGTCGCTGGAGGACCTGTCGCCGTACCCGCTGATCCTGCCGCCCAAGCGCCAGGTCACCTACCGGCTGGTGGACCTGGTGTTCCAGCAGGCGCGGGTGCCATACACGGTGGCACTGGAGGTCGGCGGCTGGGAGGTGATCAAGCAGTACGTGGCGATGGGCATGGGCATTTCCATCGTCACCGCGATCTGCCTGACCGAGGCCGACCGCGACAAGCTGGCGATGCGCTCGCTGAAGGACTGGTTCCCTACCCGCAGCTACGGCGTGGTGGTGCGCAAGGGCAAGTACCTGTCGCCGCAGGCGCGCGCCTTCATCGAGCTGATCCAGCCGGACCTGTTCGCGCCGCGCAGCTACGACGAGAGCGGGCATTCCGAACGCTAGCGCAGTTCCGTCGAAAGCGTCGACGGCTCGCTTCCCCCGCTTGCGGGACCATGGCCCCCTTTTCCGGGGGAAGGTCGCGCGAAGGGCCGGATAAGGGCATGACCAAGCCACACAAGCCCGAAAGCATCGCGGCTTCGCCGCGCCCTCACCCTCGCGCTTCGCGCTTTCCCTCTCCCCGCAGGCGGGAGAGGGACCTCGCCGAAGCGTCGACATTCGAGACGAGATGCCTTGGCTGCTCCGAGCAGCCCCCAACGCCTTTGGATCAGGCCCTAGAGCCGTTCTGGCGCAAACTTAGATAACTCCCTTCTCCCGCTTGCGGGAGAAGGTGGCCCGAAGGGCCGGATGAGGGCATGGCCCGGCCGCCCAGGCCCGAAAGCACCGCGGCGGCGCCGCGCCCTCACCCTCGCGTTTTCCCGCAAGCGGGAGAGAGGACCCCGCCGGAGCGCCGGCATGCGATACGAGAATGCGCTAGCGCCTGTCGCCCGGCCGGTAGTGGTCCAGGAACAGGTCCACGGCCGACTCGGCCACGCGCTGCTGTTCCTGCGCCGACAGCGGCGCCTGCCCCATCGCGACCTGCGGCCAGAACGCGAATCCCTTGACCAGGCCCTGCAGCTGCTGCGAGGCGAACGCGGGGTCGGCGATGCGCAGGCGGCCATCGTGCGCGGCCGCGCGCAGCCAGGTGCCGATGCCTTCCTCCTTGCTGCCCAGCCGCGCCACCAGGTCGCGCGCGCGCTCGGGCGAGCGGATCACCTCGGTGATCGCCACCCGCGACAGGTCGATGAACACCGGATCGCCGAGCAGGCGCAGCTTCTGCCGCACCAGTTCCAGCAGCTGCTCGCGCAGCGGCTGGTCGGCGCGGTAGACCAGCTCGATCTCGGCGACGCTGCGCTGCCACAGGTGCTGGAGGATCTCGGTGAACAGCAGGTCCTTGCTCGGGAAATGGTTGTAGACGGTGCGCTTGGACACGCCCGCGCTCGCCGCCACCCGGTCCATGCTGGTGGCATCGAAGCCATGCAGGCGGAACTCGGCCATCGCCGCCTCGAGGATGGCGAGGCGCTTGCGATCGGTGAGCCGGCGGGCGACCGGCGGGGGAGCTGACGGGGACATGCGCCGATTTTACACCGCTGGGTTTACTTTTTAGGAAAGGAAACTACACTGTGCAGTGTAGTTTTTCTCCCGGACGCTTGGCCGATGCGCCGCCGACCCGCCTTCGTTCTGATCCTCGCCCTCGCCGGAACCCTGATCGTGACCAGCCATTGCCTGCGCAGTCCCTCCCAGCCCCACGCCGGTTCGCCCCAGCAGCACAAGGGCCGCTTCCAGAATCCGCGCCCGATCACGCCCCTGGGCTTCCTGAAGACGGTGCGCCTGGCCTGGACCGTGTTCTTCGACAAGCCCGATACCACCGTGCCTTCGGCGCCGTTGCCGGTGCTGCCGCTGACCCGTGCGCAGTTGCTGGCCGCGCCGGACCGCAGCCTGTACCGGCTGGGCCATTCGACCGTGCTGCTCAAGCTGCGCGGGCGCTTCTGGATCACCGACCCGGTGTTTTCCGAGCGCGCCTCGCCGGTGCAGTGGGCCGGGCCCAGGCGCTTCCACGCGCCGCCGATCGCGCTGGACCAACTGCCGCCGCTGGCCGGCGTGATCCTCTCGCACGACCACTACGACCATCTCGACCGCGCCACCATCGGCGCGCTGGCCAAGCGGGCCGAGCTGTTCCTGGCGCCGCTCGGCGTCGGCGACACGCTGGTCGACTGGGGTGTCGATCCGGCCAAGGTGCGGCAGCTGGACTGGTGGCAATCGATCCAGGTCGAGGGCCTGCAGTTCACCGCGACCCCGTCCCGGCATTTCTCCGGGCGCGGCCTGTTCGACGGCAACCGCAGCCTGTGGGCCTCGTGGGCGATCGCCGACGCCGGCTTCAGACTGTTCTTCAGCGGCGACAGCGGCTACTTCGACGGCTTCAGGCGCATCGGCGAACGGCTCGGGCCGTTCGACGTGACGCTGATGGAGACCGGCGCCTACGACCGCCAGTGGCCGGACGTGCACATGCAGCCGGAGCAGACCCTGCAGGCGCACCTGGACGTGCGCGGCGGCACCCTGCTGCCGATCCACAACGGCACCTTCGACCTGGCGCTACATCCCTGGCACGAGCCGTTCGACCGCATCGCCGAACTGGCCGCGGCCGCCGGGGTCGCGCTCAGCACCCCGCGCATGGGCGAACGGGTCGACCTGGACGCGCCCGCGCCAGGCCAGCGCTGGTGGGCGCCGGAGGCAAAGGCCGCCGATACGCCGCCGCAAAGCGCGCTCGACCCGCTGCGCTGACGCACGAACGTGATCGCGGCCGGCGACGATGACCGCCGGCCTTGCATACCAGCAGCGCGCCGGCTTCGCCGCCGGTTCGCGGATCCGCTGCGCGGCGTAGCCTGGCCGGCGAAGCCGTAGCCGGGCAGCCCGTGCATGGACAGGACCGCGTCAGTGCCGCCAGCGCGCGGCACGCGCTTGTCCAAATACAGAAAACGGATCAGTGAAACACCGCGCGTCCTGCCGCGCGCTCCCGGCTACAGCCGCTGCCAGCACAGTCCCTCGCCACGCCGGTAATACACCGCCAGCGCCTTGCCGTAGACGCTGTCCGCCTCGACCAGCCCGAAGAAGCGGCCGTCGAAACTGTCGCCGCGGTGGTCGCCGAGCACCAGCAGCTTGCCGGCGGGAACGGTCAGGCCATGCAGGTCGGGACCGCCGCCCGCGTCCAGGTCCAGCCGCACGCGTCGTTCGCCGAAGGCTTCGACCTCGCCGCGGGCATCCGCCGCCAGGGGCTTGCCGTCGATCCGCAGGCGGCCGTCGACCAGTTCCACCCGGTCGCCGGCCACCGCGACCACGCGCTTGATCAGGCGGGTACCGTCGTGCGGCGAGGCGAACACCGCCACGTCGCCGCGCGCCGGATGGCCGCGTTGCAGCAGCACGGTGTCGGTGAACGGCACGCGCAGGCCATAGGCGCTCATGTCCACCGCGACCCGGTCGCCGGGCATCAGCGTCGGCTGCATCGAGCCGCTCGGCACCTGGTAGTGGTTGGCGAACGAGGAGCGCGCGACCAGCAGCAGCGCCAGCATCACCAGCAGCGGCATCGCCTCGCGGCGCAGCCAGCGGCGCGCGCGTTGCGCGCGGGTCGGTTCGATCGGGCTCATCTCACACTCCACCGCGGGGATGTGCAGACGCTACCCGCGGAGGGCCGGCCAGGCCAGTGACCGATGGCAGGGCCGCGCAAACGACAACGGGATGGCGCGGACGCCATCCCGTTGCTTCGGCGGGACCGTGGCCGCCTACTTCAGGCCGCGGTTCTCCAGCAGCGGCTCGACGCTGGGATCCTTGCCGCGGAAGTCGCGGTACAGGGTGGCCAGGTCGACGGTGTTGCCGCGCGAGAGGATCTTGTCGCGGAAGGTGTCGCCGTTGGCGCGGCTCAGGCCGCCGTTCTCCTTGAACCACTCGAACGCGTCGTCGTCGAGCACCTCCGACCAGAAGTAGGCGTAGTAGCCGGCCGAGTAGCCGCCGCCCCAGATGTGGTCGAAGTAGGTGGTGCGGTAACGCGGCGGCACTTCGGCCAGGTCGACCTTGAACTTCTTCAGCGCATCGGCCTCGAACCTGCCCACGTCCTGCAGCGGCGCGTCGGCCGGCTGGGTGTGCCAGGCCAGGTCGAGCAGCGCGGCCGCCAGGTACTCGGTGGTGGCGTAGCCGCTGTTGAAGGTCTTGGCCTTCTGGATCTTCTCGACCAGTTCCTGCGGCATCGCCGCGCCGGTCTGGTGGTGCTTGGCGTAGTTGGCGAACACCTTCGGATCGGTCGCCCAGTGCTCGTTGAACTGCGACGGGAACTCGACGAAGTCGCGCGAGGTGCTGGTGCCGGCGATCGACGGGTACTTCACCTTGGAGAACATGCCGTGCAGCGCATGGCCGAACTCGTGGAACAGGGTGGTGACGTCGTCGAAGCTCAGCAGCGCCGGCTGGCCGGCCGCCGGCTTGGTGAAGTTGCAGACGTTGTAGACCACCGGCTTGGTGCCGGTCAGGCCGTTCTGGCCGACGAACTCGTCCATCCAGGCGCCACCGGACTTGCTGTCGCGCTTGAAGTAGTCGGTGTAGAACAGCGCCAGCGAGCTGCCGTCCTTGTCGAACACCTCGTACACCTTCATGTCCGGATGGTAGGTCGGGATGTCGGTGCGCTGCTTGAAGGTGATGCCGTACAGCTGGGTGGCGGCGTAGAAGACGCCGTTCTGCAGCACGTTGTCCAGCTCGAAGTACGGTTTGATCTGCGACTCGTCGAGGTCGTACTTGGCCTTGCGCACCTGCTCGGCGTAGAAGTCCCAATCCGAGGCGGCGAGCCTGAAGCCGCCGTTCTGGGCGTCGATCACCTTCTGCATCTCGGCCACTTCGCTGCGCGCCTTGGCGGTGGCCGCCGGCACGGTGTCGGTCAGCAGCTTCAGCGCCTGCGCCGGCGTCTTGGCCATCTGGTCGCCGAGGCTGTAGGCGGCGTAGCTGTCGAAGCCGAGCAGCCTGGCCTTCTGCGCGCGCAGCTGCGCCAGGCGCTGCACGGTCTGGCGGGTGTCGTTGGCGTCGCCCTTCTCGGTGCGCGTCTGCGAGGCCTTGAGCACCTCGGCACGCAGGCCGCGGTCCTTGAGCGAGGCCAGCACCGGCTGCTGGGTGGTGTTCTGCAGCGCCAGCACGTACTTGCCGTCGAGCTTGCGGGTCTTGGCGTCTTCGGCGGCCGAGGCGATCTCGCCCTCGGACAGGCCGTCGAGCCTGGCCTTGTCCTCGACCACCACCGCACCGGCGGCGGTCGCGGCGACCAGCTTGGTGTGGAACGCGGTCGAGAGCGTGGTCTCCTCGACGTTGAGCTTGCGCAGGGTGGCCTTGTCGGCGTCGGACAGCTGCGCGCCGGCACGCACGAACTCGTCGTAGTCGCGCTCGACCAGGCGCTTCTGCTCCGGATCCAGGCCCAGCGACCCGCGCGCGTCGTAGACCGACTTGATCCGCGCGAACAGCTTCGGATCGAGGCTGATCTCGTCCTGGTGCGCGGCCAGCTTCGGGGCGATCTCTTCCTGGATCTTCTGGCGCGCGTCGTTGGTGTCGGCCTGGACCAGGCCGAAGAAGATGCGCGACACGCGGTTCAGGGTCTCGCCGCTGCGCTCCAGCGCCTCGATGGTGTTGTCGAAGGTGGCCGGCTCGGGGTTGTCGGCGATCTTGCGGACCTCGGCCAGGTGCTCGGTCATGCCCTGCTCGAACGCCGGCAGGTAGTCGCCGTCCTGGATCTTGTCGAACGGCGGCGCCTGGAACGGCAGCGTGCTGGCGGCCAGCAGCGGGTTCGGCGCGGCATCGGGGGTCTGGGTGGCGGCGGTGTTGGCGTTTTCGGGCACGGCGGGCGCTTCCTTACCGGAGCAGGCGGCCAGCGCCAGGCTGATGGCGACGGCGAGAAGGGTGGTACGGGACATCGGTGATTCCTGGTCGGCGGGTCATTCGGAACGCGGAACTTACCGCAAGCACGTACCGGCGGCATGTGCCATCCGTGCCGGTTGCGCATCGATGCCGGAGCCGGCGGTTTCGATGCGCGCATGACCAACCCATCTACCTGCTGGAAGGCCTATGCGGACTCGCGTCGGTCCTCAGCAAGGGTGCCGCCAAGGGACGGTTCCAGCCGCGCCGCCCCGAGCCGAACTGCTCATGGCGACGGTGCATGGCGCGATGCCGGCCGCACGGCCTTCGGCCCAAGGCGTTTCCCGCGATCGTGCAGCCGCCGCTTGGCGCATTGACGGCGCCGCGTCGGCCGGCTTCCGCGCGACCGCCGCCTACGGCGCGGCGCGGGGCGCCGGCAGCGGATCGTCCTTGAAGATCGCCACGTACGGCACGCCGTCGTCGCCGATCCAGCCGCGGTACATGCCGTCGGTGTTGAACGGGAAGGCGACGTTGCCCTGCGCGTCCAGCGCGATCGCGCCGCCATCGCCGCCGGCCTCGGGGATCTGCCGGTCGATCACCGCCTCGGCGGCCCGCTGCAGGCTTTCGCCGGCGTACTTCATCCGCGCGCAGATGTCGTAGGCGGCCACCGCGCGGATGTAGTACTCGCCCCAGCCGGTGCCGGACACCGCGCACTGCGCATTGGCGTAGGTACCGGCGCCGATGATCGGCGAATCGCCGACGCGGCCGTAGCGCTTGTTGGTCATGCCGCCGGTGGAGGTGCCGGCGGCGAGCCGGCCCTGCGCGTCCAGCGCCAGCGCGCCGACGGTGCCGAAGTGCCTGGCGGTCTCCAGGTCGGCATGCGCCTGGCCGGCGGCCTCTTCCTTCAGCGCCTTCTGCAGCTGCTGCCAGCGCTTGTCGGTGCGGAAGTACGAAGGATCCACCTGCTCGATGCCCTGCTCCGCGGCGAAGGTCTCGGCGCCGTCGCCGACCAG
>DNXT01000352.1:23372-23612 GCA_003505795.1 Lysobacteraceae bacterium
TCGGCGCCGTCGCCGACCAGCATCACGTGTTTGGACTTGTCCATCACCGCGCGCGCCAGCCGGATCGGGTTCTTCACCCGGTGCACGCCGGCGACCGCGCCGGCCTTGCCGCTGGCGCCGTCCATGATCGCCGCGTCCAGCTCGTTGCGGCCGTCGTGGGTGAACACCGCGCCGCGGCCGGCGTTGAACTGCGGCGCGTCCTCCAGCACCACGAGGGTGGCCGCCACCGCGTCCACCGCC
>DNXT01000351.1 GCA_003505795.1 Lysobacteraceae bacterium
GCCGCAGGGCACGCTGTACGGGCAGAACACCAGCTCCGGCGCGATCAGGATCATCGCCCGCACCCCGGACCAGGACACCCGCGCCAGCGCCGACGTGCAGGCCGGCAACCTCGGGGCGCTGGAACTGAAGGGCTACCTCGCCGGCGCGCTGAAGCCGCAGTTGCTCAGCGGCAGCCTCGCGGTATCGCGCCGCCGCAACGACGGCTACACCTACAACCTCAGCCGCCAGGAGAAGGTCAACCGCTTCGACACCTGGCAGGCGCGCGGCATCCTGCTGCTCACGCCCAGCGACGAACTGAGCCTGAAGCTGTCGCTGGACGGGACCTACGACACCTCCTCCAACGCGGTCAACACGCCGGTCCCGCGCGCGGCCGGCGACAGCTTCGAGGCGCTGCCGGCGCGGCAGACGCTGGCGCTGTGGGACACCGACACCGACCTGCACACCGGCGGCGCCAGCCTGACCGCCGAGTACGCGGCGAGCCCGTCGCTCACGCTGAAGTCGATCACCGCCTGGCGCCGGATCGACGACGACCAGCCATGGCAGATCAACGGCCGGCCCGATCTCAGCAACGCCTTCCGGCAGTACATCGGCCAGCACCAGTTCTCGCAGGAATTGCAGCTGCTGGGCGGCACGCCGCGGCTGGAGTACGTCGCCGGCGTCAGCTACCTGCGCGAGCAGTTCGACATCGACCGGCAGACCTTCGCCACCTCCGGCATCGCGGTGCAGCGCAGCTACAACCACGCCATTTCCGCCGGCGTGTTCGGCGAGGCGACCTGGCACGCCACCGAGGCCCTGGGCATCACCGCCGGCCTGCGCTACGCGCGCGACAGCCGCGAGCTGGACGCCGACGCCTACGACAGCGACGCCGACCGGCAACTGCTGCGCCAGCGCTTCGCGGTGGCCGGGCTGAAGCGCGACTACAGCCGGACCACGCCCAAGCTGTCGCTGCAGTATGCGTTCGCGCCGGACCTGTTCGGCTACCTCACCGCCGCCGAGGGCATCACCTCCGGCGGCTGGAACACCGCGCCGGGCACGCTGTCGGTGGCGCTGTTCCCGGTCGAGCCGGAGGAGGTGCGCTCCTACGAGGCGGGCCTCAAGTCGCAGTTCCTGCAGCGGCGCGGGCAGGCCAACCTGGCGCTGTTCTACAACGACTACAAGAACTACCAGACCAGCCTGCAGAACCCCACGGTCAACGGCGTGGACATCATCGGCTCGGTGCTGAGCAACGCCGACAAGGCGCATACCTACGGCGCGGAGCTGGAGACCGCCTTCCGCTTCACCGAGAACTTCCAGGCCCGCTTCAACGCCGCCTACCTGCGCACCCGCTTCGACAGCTTCCTGCCCAGGAACGTGTATTCCAACACCGACTTCAGCGGCAACGAGCTGCCGTACGCGCCGCACCAGAGCTACGGCCTCAACGCGGTCTACGACGTGCCGCTGCCCTCGGGCAACCTGCGCTTCAACGGCGCGCTCCGCTACGCCAGCGAATACTTCACCGGCGTGGACAACGTCGCCAACCAGGTGTCGCCGGCGCAGACCTACCTGGACGGCGGCGTGTTCTACACCACCGGCGACGGCCGCTGGACCTATTCGTTCACGGTGAAGAACCTGGGCGACCGTACCTTCGCCACGCGCGACCAGTACCCGTCGCTGTCCTACAACCCGCCGCGGCAATGGCTGCTCGGCGTGCGCTACGACTACTTCTGAGCGGAGGCGCGGCACGCCGTGATGAGCGATGTTTCTGAGCACATGCAGGCCGGGAATGTGGGGGTGCGCGCGGCGGTGCGGCAAAGCCTTGCCGCGGTTGCCGCCACGCGCCGGCGCGCGGCCTATGCCGCTGCGCTCCGATGCATTCCCGGTTTTGTCGTTTCCGCCGCGTCCGCCCCGGCGCTAGCGTCCATGGCCCCTGAGCCGCGCAACAGGATCCTCCAGCAGTGAACGCCGCCGTCCAGCCCGATCCCGTCCTCGCGCCGCCGTCCGTGCCGCAGTTCCGCGGGCGCATCTACGACAGCATCCTCGACACCGTCGGCGCGACCCCGCTGGTGCGGTTCGACAGGCTCGCCGCCGCGCACGGCGTGGCCGCGCGGATCGTCGGCAAGCTGGAGTTCTTCAACCCGCTGGCCTCGGTCAAGGACCGGCTGGGCCTGGCCCTGATCGAGGACGCCGAGCGCGCCGGGCGGATCGCGCCGGGCCGGTCGGTGCTGATCGAGCCGACCTCGGGCAATACCGGCATCGGCCTGGCCTTCGTCGCCGCGGCCAAGGGCTACGAGCTGATCCTGTGCATGCCCGAGAGCATGTCGCTGGAACGGCGCAGGATGGTGCAGTACCTCGGCGCGCGGATCGAGCTGACCGCGGCCGCCGAGCGCATGTCCGGCGCGATCCGGCGCGCGCAGGAACTGAACGCGCGGATTCCCGGCTCGGTGGTGCTGCAGCAGTTCGAGAACCCGGCCAACCCGGCCGCGCATCGCCGCACCACCGCCGAGGAGATCTGGCGCGACAGCGGCGGCGAGGTCGACGCGTTCGTCGCCGGCGTCGGCACCGGCGGCACCCTGACCGGGGTGGGCTCGGTGCTCAAGCGCTACAAGCCCGACGTGCGCGTGGTGGCGGTGGAGCCGGCCGGCAGCGCCACGCTGTCCGGCGGCAAGGCCGGCCCGCACGAGATCCAGGGCATCGGCTCCGGGCACCTGTCCACGTTCCTGGATCGCGGCCTGATCGACGAGATCGACGTCGTCTCCGACCAGGACGCGCTGCGCACCGCGCGCGAGCTGGCGCGGATCGAGGGCGTGCCGGTCGGGGTCAGCGCCGGCGCCGCGCTGTGGAGCGCGCTGCAGATCGGCAAGCGGTCGCAGTACGCGGGCCGCAACATCGTGGTGGTGATCCCGGACTTCGCCGAGCGCTACCTGTCCACGGTGCTGTTCGACGACGTGGCTACGCAACAGGGAGGAAACCCCGCATGACATCGGCAACGCGCGTTTTGATCCTGCCCGGCCGCGGCGACTCGGGCGAGAAGCACTGGCAGAGCGTCTGGGAACGCAACGACCCGTCGCTGCTGCGGGTGCGCCAGCGCGAATGGGACAACCCGGACCGGGAGGAGTGGGTGGCGACGCTGGACGCGGCGATC
>DNXT01000374.1 GCA_003505795.1 Lysobacteraceae bacterium
GCGAGTTCGGCGCGGCCCCGCGGCCAGGGGGCGAGCCTGCGCGCGTGGAGCGGCTGAGCGCGCGCGTGGTCGCGGTGGACTACCATCGCGACGGAACCCGCACCGTAGCGCTCGACAGCCGGCAACGCTGGTTGCTGCCCGAGCCCGGCAGCCGCGGCCATCTGGGCGAGGGCGATGTCGTGCAGCTGCGCCGGGCGTCGATGGGGAGCTTCATGCTGGTGACCGCCGGTGGCGTCGCATTGCGCGCGCGGCGGATCGAATAGGGCGGTCGCCGTACGCGGCGCCGATCAGGACAGGAGCGAGCACGCTTGGCCGGAACCGATGTCGTCGCCCGTCTGCAGGCCGGGTACCAGTTGTTGCGCGCGTCGCGGCATGCCGAAGCGATCGCGCTCGCCGAAGACGCCAGTACGGCGTTTCCCGCCGATCCGCGCCCGCGCGAGCTGGCTGCCGAGGCGCGCCTGGCCAACGGCGAGCCGATCGCCGCGCTGCGATGGATCGCCGCCGCTGCCGCATTGTCACCATCGCCGTTGCCGCTGCTGCTCAAGCAGGCCGAGTTGCTGGTGCGCCTGCGCCAGCGCGACGCCGCTGCCCGGGTCGCGGCCCAGGCAGCCGGATTGGCCGGCGGGGACGGTGCAACCTGGTGGCGGCTGGGGGCGATCCGCAGCGGCTGTCAGGATGTCGCGGGGGCGGAACAGGCCTATGCGCAGGCACGGGTATTGCTCGGCGACCGTCCGGCGCTGCTCTACGACCTGGCGACGATGCATTTCTTCGCCGGTGCGTTCGACGCGGCCGAAGCCGTGCTGGACCGCCTGCTGGAACTCGAGCCGCGCGCGGGCGATGCGTTCTACCTGCGCTCCACGCTGCGCCGGCAGACGCCCGAGCGCAACCACGTCGACCCTCTGCGCCGGGCCCTGGCCGGAGGGATGGAGCCCGCCGCCGCGGCCGCCTGCGGCTATGCCCTGGCGAAGGAGCTGGAGGACCTGGGGCAGCATGCCGAGGCCTTCCCGGTGCTGGCCCAGGCAGCCGCGCGCAAGCGCAGCACCCTGCGCTACGACGTCGGCCGCGAGTGCGCGGCGATCAGGGAGATCGGCCGGGCCTTCACGGCGGATGCGCTGGGCACGCTGCGGCGGGGGAGCGGCGGGGACGGTGCGCTCTTCATCGTCGGCCTGCCGAGGACCGGCACCACGCTGCTGGAACGGCTGCTGATCGAGCGCACGGGCGCGCGTTCGGCCGGCGAGCTGGGCGACTTCGCCAGCCTGCTCGGCCAGGCGGCCGGACAGCAGCGACTGCTCGATCCGGGGCTGACCCCGGCACAGGCGGCCTTGAGGGTGGACTTCGAGGCGCTTGGCCGCGAGTACATGCGCGGTGCGCGCGAGGCGGCCGGCGGGCATGCGCTGTTCATCGACAAGATGCCGGTGAACTACCTCTACTGCGGGATGATCGCCGCGGCCATGCCCAAGGCCCGGATCCTCCATCTGGTCCGCGACCCGCTGGATACGGCGTACGCGATCTACAAGACGTTGTTCTACGGCGCGTATCCGTTCTCGTACGACCTCGGCGAGCTCGCCGAATACTACCTGGCGTATCGCGCCGCCATGGCGCATTGGCACGCGGTGCTGCCCGGCAGGATCCTGGACGTGCACTACGAGAGCCTGGTCGCGGAGCCGGCAGGCCAGGTCGAACGGGTCGTGCAATGGTGCGACCTGGCGCAAGCGTCGCCGGCTTCCGACGCCTCGCAGGTGCCGGTCCTGACCGCGAGCGCCGCCCAGGTCCGCGGCGAAGTGCATCGCCGTTCCGTGCACGGATCGCGCCGGCACCTGCCTGGCCTGGCTCCGCTGGTGGCCCGGTTCCGCGAGGCGGGACTGAGCGTGGATGCGCCTGCGACCGCGGAGTGAGGTCTGCTGGAGCTTTGGGCATTCCGGCAAACCATTGGATTGAAACGTGTTTCCGTAATGTTTCAGTCCGATTCCGTTGATTGCTGAACGGTACTTTAATTTCCTTTCTCGCCGCTTTAACATCGGATGGGCCACGACCGATCAGGGGAGCTTCATTCCGGTCGCCGGCCCGCTTCTTCGCCAGGTCCGCCTGGTAGTGCATTGCCCACGTAGCAGCTGTCTTGCGCAGGTGCCGGTTTGGGACGCGTGCGTCTGCAGCTGCAGTTCCCCCCCTACGGAAGTGTCGGAGAGCAGAACGAGATGAAACTTAAGACGAGCAAGTTGCGGGATGCGATCGTCGGGTCGCTGGGCGCCACGGTGCTTGCGATGTCCGGCCAGGTCCTGGCGCAGGAGCAGCCGGCGTCGGCGGCCACGACGCTGGACGCGATCAGCGTGACCGGTACGCGCATCAAGAGCCAGTCGATGACGGCCTCCAGCCCGGTGGCGGAAATCAACCGGGAGGAGTTCCAGTACAGTGGCGCGACCCGGGTTGAGGACCTGGTCAACCAGTACCCGCAGTTGGCCAACACCTTCGACAGCTTCTCCAACAACGGTGCGCTGGGCTACGCCACGGTGGATTTGCGCGATCTGGACGCCAAGCGGACCCTGACCCTGGTCAACGGCCGCCGCATTCCCAAGGGCACCGGCGAGACGCCGGATATCAGCATCATTCCGGCGGCATTGGTGAATCGTGTCGACATCCTCACCGGTGGCGCCTCGGCGGTATACGGTTCGGATGCGGTGGCCGGCGTGGTCAACTTCGTGCTCGACGACAAGTTCGAAGGCGTCAGCGTCGACATGGGCTACTCCGCCTACCAGCACGACAACAGCAACAGCCTGATGCGGGGGATCATGGATCAGGCGGGGTACGACTATCCGACCGGAAATTCCGGTTTCGATGGCATCTCGCGCAATGTCGACTTGGCGATCGGCGGCAGTTTTGGCGAGTCCGGCCATGCGGTGGCCTGGGCGACCTGGCGCGAAAACGATGCGCTGCTGCAGGGCCAGCGCGATTATTCGTCCTGTGCGCTGAGCGCCGATGGCACCAGCTGCGGTGGCTCCGCCACCGCCGACCCCGCCAACTTCTACGTTGTGGCGCCCTCGGCCGGTGCGTTCTACGTGCTGCCTTCGGCCAGCGGGGCCTGGTCGCGCACCGACACGCCGAACCTCTACAACTACGCTCCGGTCAACTATTACCAGCGTCCGGATACCCGCTACACCGCGGGCGCCAGCGTCAGCTATGAGGTCAACGAGCACTTCCAGCCCTATCTGGAGACCATGTTCGTCAACCACCGCAGCTCGACCCAGATCGCACCTTCCGGCGCGTTCTTCACCGACATCACCGTCAATTGCGATACCGGGGTGATCGGCAGCATGTGCGCGGACGTCGGGATCAGCGACGACGAGTTCACCGTGTACGTGGCCAAGCGCAATGTCGAAGGCGGGCCACGCATCACCAATACCGATACCAACAGTTTCAGCATCACCGCCGGCACCCGCGGCGATATCGTCGGCAACTGGTCCTACGATGCATCGTTCTCGTACAACCGCAGTTCGACCCGCACCGAAAGCATCAACGACTTCGTGACCACCCGCGTGCGGGATGCATTGCTGGGCTGTCCGAGCGGCTCGTTCGACGGCTGCGTGCCCTACAGCGTGTGGACCGACAGCATCACCGAGGCCGAGGCCGAGGCGCTGCAGGGCGTGGGTATCGTCAACTACGAGACCACGATGCGGGTGTTGAACGCCTACGTGACCGGCGACTTCGGCTACGGCCTGCCGTGGGCCGGGGACGGCCATCCGATCAGCCTGGTGGCTGGCGTGGAGACCCGCACCGAGACCTTCGAGCGCATCGCCGACAGCAACATGCAGACCGGCAACTTCACCGGCCTGGGAGGCCCGACCACCAATGTCTCGGGCGACATCGGGGTCGATGAGCTGTTCCTGGAAAGCGCCATTCCGCTGCTCGCCGATGCGGGCAGCCTGGACCTGATGGACCTGCAGCTCGGTTACCGCTATTCCGACTACGACACCTCCGGTGGCGAGAATACCTACAAGGTTGGGCTGGGCGCGGCCTTCCTCGACGGCAAGCTCAAGCTGCGTGCGGGCTGGAACCGTGCGATCCGGGCGCCCAGCATCACCGAGCTGTATGACTCCAACAGCATTGGCCTGTGGAGTGGCGAAGATCCCTGCTCCGGCAGTTCGCCGGTCTACAGCGCTGCGCAATGCGCCAACACCGGCGTCACCGCGGCGCAGTACGGCAATGTCGCGGCCAACCCGGCCGGTCAGTACAACCAGGTCGGCGGCGGCAATACCGACTTGAATCCGGAAACTGCCAATACCTGGACGGTCGGCTTTGCGGTGAGCCCGATCCGCGACCTGGACCTCAGCGTCGACTACTACGACATCAAGATCGAGGATGCGATCCAGCAGGTGGGTGCGGACAACATCCTGACCTCGTGCGCATTGACCGGTGCGGCGGAGATGTGTGCGCTGGTCCGTCGCAACGCCGTCACCGGCGACCTGTTCCGCGGCAGCGACCTCGACAGCTCCGGGCTTATCTACAACACGTTCCGCAACATCGGCTCGTTGCATGTCCAGGGTGTGGACCTGACCGCGGCCTATGGCTGGAGCGTTGGGCCGGGCCGCTTGTCGGCGTCGTTGATGGGCAGCTATGTGCTCAAGAAGGAGTACTCGCCTCTGCCGGAACTCAGCGAACTGGACTACGACTGCGCCGGCGTCGTCAACACCACGTGCCAGACGCCGGAGTGGCGTCACGTGGTCAATGCACGCTACAGCTTCGATCGTTATACCGTCGGCCTGCGCTGGCGCTATGTCGGCGAGCTGGACTACAAGAACAACGACGGCACTCCCGGCACCACCGATGTCCGTCTGGTCAACCAGGGCAACAAGGTATCGGCGTTCAACTATTTCGATCTTTCCGGGTCGATCCAGTTGGGTGATTTCGCCACCTGGACCGTCGGCATCAACAACATCGCCGACAAGGAACCGCCGCTGGTGGGAGGCACGGTGACCTACAACGGCAACTCGCTGAGCGGCTACGACCAGGCCGGTCGCTACATCTTCACCAGCCTGGGCCTGCGTTTCTGATGCGGGCGTGATCGGAAAGGAAACGGCGGGCAATGCCCGCCGTTTCTTTTTGCCGGGTGGTTCCGTTCCAGCGCCGCGCGTGGGTCAGGCCACCGGCTCGCGCAGCGCCGGCGAATCCCAGCCGGGGCGCGGCGCGAAGCGGTCGCCGTGGCGCGACTGCAGGGTCTTCAGGCGTTCGACCAGCGCATCGGCGCCGGTGGCGCGGATGTGCTGGACCGGGCCGCCGCGGAACGGGGCGAAGCCGGTGCCGAAGATCACGCCGGCGTCGAGCAGGTCGGCGTCGGCGACCACGCCGTCGTGCAGGCAGGCCACCGCTTCGTTGAGCAGCGGCAGGATCAGCCGATCCTCCAGATCGGCCGGGACCTGGTAGCCGTTGGGGACTTCCGGCTTGACCGCCTTGCCGTTCTCCCACTTGTAGATGCCCTGGCCGTCCTTCTTGCCGCGCTTGCCTTGCTCCACCGTCTGCAGCGCGGCGGGGATCTGCAGGCCCAGGAACGGCGCGAGTTCCTCGCCGACGCCGGCGGCCACGTCCAGGCCGACGGTGTCCAGCAGTTCGATCGGGCCCATCGGCATGCCGAACTTCACCGCGGCCTTGTCGATCACCGGCCCGGGAATGCCTTCGGCATAGGCGGTGGCCGCCTCCAGCATGTACGGGAACAGCACGCGGTTGACCAGGAAGCCCGGGGTGCCGGCCACCGGCACCGGGAACTTGTCCAGCGCCTTGCAAAACGCGGCCAGGCGACGGACGTTGGCCTCGTCGAGGCGGTCGTGCTGGACGATCTCCACCAGCGGCATCATCGCCACCGGATTGAAGTAGTGCAGGCCGGCGAACTGCGCCGGCCGCGCGATGTGCTCGCGCAGTTCCACCAGCGGGATCGAGGAGGTGTTGGTGGTCAGCAGCGCCTCCGGCTTCAGCCGCGGCTCCAGCGACTGGTACAGCTCGCGCTTGGCCTCGGGGTTCTCGATGATCGCCTCGATCACCAGGTCGGCCTGGGCCACGCCGTCGCCGGCCAGGTCGCCCTTCAACCGCGCGGCCACGGCCGGGCGCTTGCCCTCGTCGCGGACCTTCTTGGCGAACAGGTCCTGGGCGCGGCCGAGCGCGGCGTCGATGAAGCGCTGCTCGCGGTCCTGCAGCGTCACCTCGAAGCCCTTGTAGGCCGACCAGGCGGCGATGTCGCCGCCCATCACGCCGGCGCCGACCACGTGCACGCGGGCGATGCCGTGATCCTTGCCGCCCAGGCCCTTGAGGCGTTCGGTCAGGAAGAAGATGCGGATCAGGTTGCGCGCGGTCGGGGTGCCGGCGAGCTTGACCACGGCGCGGCGCTCGGCGTCGAGCCGGGCCTGGATGCCGCTGCCGCCGCTGCGCTGCCAGACGCCGATCAGGGCGTAAGGGGCCGGGTACTGGTCCTTCTTGGCCTTGCGCGCGACCTGCTTGGTCATCTGCGGGGCGAGGATCTTGCGGGCGATCCAGGTGTTGGTCGCCCAGCCGAGCAGGCGCTGCTTGAACGGCCGCGTGGTGCCGGACAGGGCCAGCGCCACCGCGCTGTCCAGCAGCACCGCCGGCGCCGCGACCTTGTCGACCAGGCCCATGCCCTTGGCGGCGCCGGCCGAGACGGTGCGTCCGGTCAGCATCAGGTCCATCGCAGCCGGCGCGCCGATCAGCCGTGGCAGGCGCGCGCTGCCGCCCCAGCCCGGGAAGATGCCGAGCTTGGTCTCCGGCAGGCCGATGCGGGTGGAGGGATCGTTGCTCGCCACCCGGTAGTCGCAGGCCAGCGCGATCTCGGTGCCGCCGCCCATGCAGAAGCCGTGGATCGCCGCCACGGTCGGGCAGGGCAGTTCGGCGATCTTCTGGAACACGGTCTGGCCGCGCCGGATCGCGTCGTTGACCGTGCCCTTGCGGTCGTATTCCTGGAACTCCTTCAGGTCGGCACCGGCGATGAAGCCGTTGGCCTTGGCCGAGCGGATCACCACGCCCTTGGGCGGATCGATCGCGATCCGTTCGACCAGGTCTCCCAACTCCAGCAGGACGTCCTGCGAGAACGCGTTGACCGCCGCGTCCTGGCGGTCGAGGCCGAGCACCACGACGCCGTCCTCGCGGATCTCGGCCTGCCAGTGACTGAATCGGAGCCCATCGAAGCCTGAAAGCATGGGTCTGACCATCCGGTTATGTATGGAAAGGGCCGTTATCATCCAGAGGTTGTTTCCTTCACGTCAAATCCCAATAGCTGTGGGGACGGCGTGCGTGCTGTGACTGCCGGCATTGGCCAGCCTAACGGAGCGCCCGTTAATCTTGCGGTGCAGCGGGCCGGCGCGGCCGTCTGAACTTTTTTCTTCACCAGCGGTCACAGGGTCCGGCTGCGGCCGGGCTTACAGGAGTGCGGCCCGACATGGCCGAAGTCGAAACACCTCAGGAGCTGGATCTGGAACTGGTCCGGCGCGTGCAGCGCGGCGAGAGCGCGGCGTTCGATGTGCTGGTGCGCAAGTACCAGCACCGGATCGTCGCCCTGATCGGGCGCTACATCGCCGACTGGAGCGAATGTCAGGACGTGGCCCAGGACACCTTCATCCGCGCCTATCGCGCGATCGGGAATTTCCGCGGCGACGCCCAGTTCTATACCTGGTTGCACCGCATCGCCGTGAATACCGCCAAGAACCATCTGGTCGCCCACAACCGCCGCCCGCCGACCGACGACATCGAGGTCGGCGACGCCGAGAATTTCGACGGCGCGGTGCGGTTGCGCGACAACGACACGCCCGAACGTGAACTGATGCGTCAGGAGCTGGAACAAACCGTGATGCGTGCGGTCCAAGCCTTGCCGGACGAACTCCGGGCAGCCATCACCCTGCGCGAGGTGGATGGGCTGAGTTACGAGGAAATCGCGCAGAAGATGGATTGCCCGATCGGAACCGTGCGTTCGCGCATCTTCCGGGCGCGCGAGGCCATCGATGCAGAACTGCGTCCCCTGCTGGACACCGACAGCGCTACCCGTGAGCGACATCGCGTATGAGCCATAACAATTCCTTCCAGAACACCGACAAATTCGAGATCCACTACCGCCAGCAGCTGTCGGCGCTGATCGACGGCGAGCTGCCGGCCGACGAGTCCCGGTTCCTGCTGCGCCGTCTCGAGCGCGACGAGGAGCTGATCGGCTGCCAGGAACGCTGGCAACTGTGCGGCGACGTGCTGCGCGGCGCGGCCTGTGCGCCGGCGCCGCAGGACTTCGCGGCGAAGGTGGGTGCGGCGCTGGCGGCCGAACCGGCCCCG
>DNXT01000489.1 GCA_003505795.1 Lysobacteraceae bacterium
GAGATCCCTTCTCGGTCTCGGCATTCCTGCTGAACCGCTCTTCCGATCTCTCCGCCGCTGCGGAAGGGAACCCGGTAGATCAAGAGCGAAGCAACGGCAAAATCACGGGCAACGGCAACGGCAACGGCAACGGCAATGCCTTTTGTGACTCCAGCGTGCTGGCCGTGGTCTGCCGGTGATGCCGCCAGGAACGACACGGAAAGGGCCGCATCAGCGGCCCTTTGGTCCATCCGGCCTCGGCCGGCTCAGGCCACGAATACGTTGGCGGGCGGCGGCGTCGGGGCGCCGGCGTCGGGGTTGCGGTGCGCGAACATCTGCTTCCAGGCCGCGTACACCGAGCCGCCGAACACCGGCATCAGCACCGCCAGCATCAGCAGCTGCGCCAGCCACATCGCGAACGCCTGGCCGGCGATCAGGCCGACCGTCAGCGCCACGATCATCACCGCGAAATAGATCGCGAACACGGCGATGATCGCCAGCACGAAGAACACCAGCATCGCCGGCAGGTTGTGCAGGCTCGCGCGCAGGCTGTCGCGCAGGGCGGCGAAGCCGGTGGCGCGCTCGAACATCACCAGCGGCGGCAGCACGAACAGCGCCAGGGTCAGCGCGGCGAAGGTGACGAGCAGCAGCAGCAGCCACAGCAGGATGCGGCCGGCCGGCAGCGTCGCCACCAGCTGCTCGATCTGCGCCGGCTCCGGCTGCGCGCCGGACTGGCTGATCTCGTTGAGCCTGAGCATCACCTCGGACAGCTGCTGCAGCCCGCTGGAACCGATCAGCACCAGCAGCAGCGCGCCCAGCAGCAGGCCGGCGAGCAGTTGCGGCAGCAGCGCGACCAGCAGGTGCGGCGCACGGCCTTCCTGCAGCCCGTGCAGCAGGTGCGACGGCTTGGCCGCACGGCCTTCGTCCACCTCGCGGATCGCCCACAGCAGGCCGCCCATGAACAGCGGGCCGGCCAGCAGCATCAGGAACTGCAGGGCGGTGCCCAGCACCGGCACCATCAGCGCCACCGACACCACCACCGACGCGGCCAGGCCCCAGGTCACGCCCAGCGAGCCCAGCGCCAGCGGCGCGCGCCTGAGCAGCGAGAAACCGGTCAACAGCCATTCTGCGCCGGCGGACGCCGGCACCTTGCGGATTTCGCTCATTCCCATTCCGGATAGATTGCGCGCCGGACCATCCGGCGCCGGTGGATTATCGCCGCTTTTGCGCGTGCGCGGCGTCGTGATGGGCGGCCCGCTGCAATCCGCGCGCATGGCCGACGAAGCGGCGCAGCAGCTTGCGCGCCAGCGGCGCGGCGGTGACCTCGCGCGCGATCGTGCGCGCGCAGCGGCCATGGCGCTGCAGGCAGTCGGCGCGCGCGGCGACGTAGCCGCGGATATGGTGGGTGGCGAATTCCGGATGGAACTGCACGCCCCAGGCCGACGCACCCCAGCGGAACGCGTGGCACTGGTCCTGCACCGAGCGCGCCAGCACGGTGGCGCCGTCGGGGGCGCGCAGCACCGTCTGCAGGTGGGTGGCGTGCGCCGGGAAGCGTCCGGGCAGGCCGGCGAACAGCGGGTCCTCGCCGGCCGGCGGGTGCAGCTCGAGCTCGATCGTGCCCGATTCGCGCCCGGCCGGGTTGTAGTCGACCTGGCCGCCGAGCGCGTGCGCCAGCAACTGGTGGCCGTAGCAGATCCCGAACAGCGGCATGCCGGCGTGCGCCGACTCGCGCAGCCAGTCGGCCGAGCGCTCGCTCCAGTCGGCGCGGTCGGTCACGAACGCCGCCGACCCGCTGACGATGGTGCCGGCGAAGCCGGCGCGCGAGGGCAGGCGGTCGCCGGCCTCGACGTTCACCACCACCGTCTCGCGCTCGGCCAGGCCCGCGGCGACCCGGATCCAGTGCGGGAAGCGCCCATAGCGCCTCAGCGGCTGCACGGGCTGGCCGGTCTCGACGATCAGGAACGGGAGCGGATTCATGGCGGGGTGGGGGGACGGCGTGTCACCGTCCGATTAGACAGGCCGGGACGGTGCGCTTCAACCGTTTCCGATAGAACCATCGGTTCGGTCCTCGGAACCGCGCCGCAGGGAAGCCAAACGTGAAGCCCCTCTCCCACCGGGAGAGGGGTTGGGGCGAGGGTACGGGAGAAGCACGGCGATGTCTGGCTGCGCGAAGCTTCGCCCGTAGCCTCATCCGGTGCTTGGCGCCACCTTCTCCCGGAGGGAGAAGGGAAAAGCCGCGCCTATTCGGCCGGCGGCAGCACCGACAGCACTTCCTCGATCGTGGTCAGGCCGGCGGCGACCTTCTCCAGGCCGGTGCGGCGCAGGGTGCGCAGGCCTTCGCCGCGCGCGGCCCGGCTGAAGTCGGCCAGGTCCATGTCGGCGCGGATCAGGGTGCGCAGGCGCGGGCTGACCGGCAGCAGCTCGTACAGGCCGACGCGGCCGAGGTAGCCGGTGCGCCGGCATTCCAGGCAGCCGACCGGGGCATAGGGGGTCAGTGGCGCCGGCAGCGCCTCGCCGGGTTCGCGGATCGCGTCCCAGTCGGCGTCGTCGAGCACGTGCGGGCGCTTGCAGTGCACGCACAGGGTGCGCACCAGGCGCTGCGCGAGCACGCCGTTGAGGGTGGAGGCGACCAGGTAGTGCGGCACGCCCAGGTCGAGCAGGCGGGTGATCGCCGAGGCGGTGTCGTTGGTGTGCAGGGTGGACAGCACCAGGTGCCCGGTCAGCGAGGCCTGCACCGCCATCTGCGCGGTCTCCAGGTCGCGGATCTCGCCGATCATGATGATGTCCGGGTCCTGGCGCAGCAGGGTGCGCACGCCCGAGGCGAAGTCCAGGTCGATGTTCTGCTGCACCTGC
Organism: Lysobacteraceae bacterium; assembly: GCA_003505795.1. Classification (GTDB taxonomy): domain Bacteria; phylum Pseudomonadota; class Gammaproteobacteria; order Xanthomonadales; family Xanthomonadaceae; genus UBA8801. Next base: position 2,833 of record DNXT01000489.1, read on the forward strand.
ATCTGGTTGAACTCGGGCGCGATCATCTCGATCGGGTCCTCGACGCTGCATACGTTCACGTCCGGCGTGGCCAGGCGCTTGAGCGTGGAGTACAGCGTGGTGGTCTTGCCCGAGCCGGTCGGGCCGGTCACCAGCACGATGCCGTGCGGGCGCTCGACCAGGGCGTTCCAGCCGCGCGCCTCCTCGTCGCTGAAGCCGAGCTGCTCGATGCTCTTGAACGCCGAGTCCGGGTCGAAGATGCGCATCACGCACTTCTCGCCGAACGCGGTGGGCATGGTCGACAGGCGCATCTCCACCTCGCGCCCGCCCGGCGAGCGGGTCTTGATGCGGCCGTCCTGCGGGCGCCGGCGCTCGGCCAGGTCCATGCGCCCGAGCACCTTGATCCGGCTGACCACCGCGGTCATCACGTTCGGCGGCACCTCGAACACCTTGTGCAGCACCCCGTCGATGCGGAAGCGCATGCGCCCGGCTTCTCTACGCGGTTCCAGGTGGATGTCGCTGGCGCGCTGCTCGTAGGCGTACTGCAGCAGCCAGTCGACGATGTGCACGATGTGGTGGTCGTCGGCGTTGACGTCGCCGGCGCGGCCCAGCTCCACCAGCTGCTCGAAGCTGGGCAGGCCCGAACCGGACTCGGCGCCGCGCGCGTCGCTGCGCGCGCCGCGCACCGACTGGGTGACGCCGAAGAACTCCATCGTGTAGCGGTGCAGGTCCAGCGGGTTGACCAGCACCACGTCGACCCGGCGCCGGGTCAGGTGCTGCACGTCGGCCAGCCAGTCCAGCGCCAGCGGCTCGCTGGTGGCCATTAGCACCCGGTCCGGCTGCACCGCCAGCGGCAGGATGCGGTGGCGGCGGGCATAGGCCTGCGAGACCACCCCGGCCACCGACTGCACGTCGACCCGGGTCGGGTCGATGCGCAGGTAGCGCATGCCGGTGCGGGTGGCCAGCCACTCGGTCAGCCGTTCCAGCCCGAGCTCGCCGGCCGGCGGCTGCGCGGCGGTGAGCTTGAGGTTGGACAGCAGCACCAGCGGGTGCACCTCGCTGGCATTGCGCGCGCCGCCGCCGGAGAACTGGATGCGCTCGCGCTCGGCCGGCAGCACCATCCCGTCGGCGACCAGGGCCGCGGCCACGCGCTCGAACAGCAGCCGTCCCGCCGGCAGGGTGGCCATCCTCGAATCGGCAGGCTGCCGCTGTTCCATGAGATCCCGTCCGCACGCGGATGCCCCGCAAGTCGGCCGGTATACTAGCGCACCCCTTAATTCGCCGGCCTTCGCAGCATGTCCGACACCCGGTCCGTACCGCCCGCGCAGACGCGCACGACCTTCCAGGGCCTGATCCAGACCCTCAACCAGTACTGGGCCGAGCAGGGCTGCGTGCTGATCCAGCCGCTGGACCTGGAGGTCGGCGCCGGCACCTTCCACCCGGCCACGTTCCTGCGCGCGCTCGGGCCGGAGCCGTGGAACGCCGCCTACGTGCAGCCTTCGCGCCGTCCCACCGACGGCCGCTACGGCGAGAATCCCAACCGCCTGCAGCGCTACTACCAGTACCAGGTGGCGATGAAGCCGAACCCGGACAACCTGCAGGAGCTGTACCTGGGCTCGCTGAAGGCGCTGGGCATCGACCCGCTGGTGCACGACCTGCGCTTCGTCGAGGACAACTGGGAATCGCCGACGCTCGGCGCCTGGGGCCTGGGCTGGGAAGTCTGGCTCAACGGCATGGAGGTGACCCAGTTCACCTACTTCCAGCAGGCCGGTGGCCTGGAGTGCCGGCCGGTGCTGGGCGAGATCACCTACGGCCTGGAGCGGTTGTGCATGTACCTGCAGAACTGCGACAACGTCTACGACCTGGTGTGGACCTACGGCCCGGACGGCACGCCGGTGAGCTACGGCGACGTCTACCACCAGAACGAGGTCGAGCAGAGCGCCTACAACTTCGAGCATGCCGACGTGGCCGAGCTGTTCCACCGCTTCGACGCCTGCGAGCGCGAGGCGCAGAAGCTGGTCGAAGTGGGCCTGCCGCTGCCGGCCTACGAGCAGGTGACCAAGGCCAGCCACGCCTTCAACCTGCTCGATGCGCGCCGCGCGATCAGCGTGACCGAGCGCCAGCGCTACATCCTGCGCGTGCGCGCGCTGGCCCAGGCGGTGGCGCAGGCGTATTACGCGCAGCGCGAGAAGCTGGGCTTCCCGGGCCTGAAGAAGACTTGATTTTCTTCCCCCGCTCGCGGGGGAAGGTGCCCGAAGGGCGGATGGGGGCAGCCCTCCGCGCCGCGGCCCTCTCATCCGGCGCTTCGCGCCACCTTCTCCCGGAGGGAGAAGGAACAGCCAGCAAGGTCTTACCCATATGAGCGAACAACTTCCCCTGCTGATCGAACTGGGCACCGAGGAACTGCCGGTCAAGGCGCTGCCGGGCCTGGCGCAGGCATTCTTCGATGGCGTGCTGGCCGGGCTCGACAAGCGCGGCATCGCCTACCAGCGCGGCGACGCCAAGCCGCTGTCCACGCCGCGCCGGCTGGCGGTGCTGCTGCCGGGCGTGGTCGAGGAACAGTCCGAGCAACGCTCCGAGGTGCTCGGCCCGTATCTCAACATCGCCCTCGATGCCGACGGCCAGCCGACCAAGGCGCTGCAGGGCTTCGCGGCCAAGGCCGGGGTCGAGTGGAGCGCGCTGGAACGCACCACCGACGCCAAGGGCGAGCGCTTCGTGCACCGCTCGGTGACGCCGGGCGCGCGCACCGCCGAGCTGCTGCCGGAGATCGTGCGCGAGGCGATCGCGGCGATGCCGATCCCCAAGCCGATGCGCTGGGGCGACCACGACTACGCGTTCGCGCGGCCGGTGCACTGGCTGGTGCTGCTGTTCGGCAAGGACGTGGTCGCCGCCGAGCTGCTGGGCGTGCGCTCGGACCGGATGAGCCGCGGCCATCGCTTCATGCACGACAAGACCGTGTGGCTGAGCACGCCGGAAGACTACGTCCAGTCGCTGCGGGCGGCCTGCGTGCTGGTCGACCCGGATGCGCGCCGCGCGCGCATCGTCGCCGAGGTCGAGGCCGCGGCGAAGCAGGCCGGCGGCAACGCGCGCATCAGCGACGACAACCTGGAGCAGGTGGTCAACCTGGTCGAGTGGCCGGCGGCGGTGCTGTGCAGTTTCGAGCGCGAGTTCCTGGCGGTGCCGCAGGAAGCGCTGATCGAGACCATGGAGATCAACCAGAAGTTCTTCCCGGTGCTCGACGCCGGCGGCAAGCTCACCGAGAAGTTCATCGGCATCGCCAACATCGAGTCCCGGGACGTGGCCGAGGTGGCCAAGGGCTACGAGCGGGTGATCCGGCCGCGCTTCGCCGACGCCAAGTTCTTCTTCGACGAGGACCTCAAGCAGGGGCTGGTGGCGATGGGCGAGGGCCTGAAGAGCGTGACCTACCAGGCCAGGCTTGGCTCGGTGGCCGACAAGGTGGCGCGCGTGGCCGCGCTGGCCGAGGCGATCGCGCCGCAGGTGGGGGTCGACGCGGTGCTGGCCAAGCGCGCCGCGCAGCTGGGCAAGAACGACCTGCAGTCGCGCATGGTCAACGAGTTCCCGGAACTGCAGGGGATTGCAGGGCGCCATTACGCGATCGCCGGCGGCGAGGGCAGCGACGTGGCGCTGGCGATCGACGAGGCCTACCAGCCGCGCTTCGCCGGCGACGACATCGCGCTGTCGCCGCTGGGCAAGGTGCTGGCGATCGCCGAGCGCCTGGACACCCTGGCCGGCGGTTTCGCCGCCGGGCTCAAGCCGACCGGCAACAAGGACCCGTTCGCGCTGCGGCGCAATGCGCTGGGGTTGGCGCGGACGGTGATCGAGAGTGGGTTTGATATTGATATGAGCCAGCTTTTGGTCATGGCTGCAAAGCCAGTTGTCTCAAGTGTTCATAAGCGCTCGGATATGGAAATTAGAGAGCGACGAGCAAGCGGCATGGGTCTTCTCGAATCCATGGATACTGGAGTCGAGTTGGATTTCGCATCGGCGATCATTACTACATCCAATGATATCTACGACTTCATCCTCGACCGCCTGAAGGGCTACTACGCCGACAAGGGCGTGCCGGCCACCCACTTCAACGCCGTGGCCGAGTTGAAGCCCGCCTCGCTGTACGACTTCGACCGCCGCCTCGACGCGATCGGCACCTTCGCGCAGTTGCCGGAGGCCGAGGCGCTGGCCGCGGCCAACAAGCGCATCCGCAACATCCTGCGCAAGGCCGAGGGCGAGGTACGGATCCCCGGCGACATCGACCGCGCGCTGCTGGCCGAACCGGCCGAGGAAGCGCTGGCCGAGGCGGTGGAGGCGGCGATCGGCGACACCGGCGCCAGCCTGCACCAGAAGGACTACGTCGCGGTGCTGGCGCGGCTGGCGCGGCTGCGCCCGCAGGTCGACGCGTTCTTCGACGCGGTGATGGTCAACGCCGAGGACCCGGCGCTGCGCGCCAACCGCCTGGCCCTGCTGAACAAGCTCGGCGACCGGCTCGGCAGCGTCGCGGCGATCGAGCACCTGTCCGGCTGAGCCCGGCCCGTCGCGTCCGGTTCCGCATGCGGGGCTCGGACGCGGCTTTCCCGCCTCGCCCCGAAGGCTTTCTGCCGGCGGGCAGTTGTGGGAGGACTTCAGTCCCGACGCTCTGCCGGCAGCGCCCGTCGGGACTGAAGTCCCTCCCACGGGTCATCCGTGGGTATGGACAAAGCCGTCCTGCTCCCTTCCCCCGCATGCGGGGGAAGGTGCCCGAAGGGCGGATGGGGGCAAGGGATCCACCGGCAGCGTCGTCGGCGACAGGGCCGTGCCGTGGCGGCATGCGTGGGAGCCAAGGGGTATCCATGACTACGGCCATGCATCGACATGCCATTAACAGCGCGTGAGGCGCATCCCGGTATCCTGACCCCATGCGATTGATTTTCCCGGTCCTTACCCTCCTCGCGCTGTGCGCGTTCGCCGGCACGACCCACGCACGCGGCACCATCGACAAGGTCGAGATCAAGGGGCTGGACAAGGACGACGACGCCGAGATGATCGAGAACCTGCAGGTCTCGCTGTCGCTGTACGAATCCACCGGCAAGGAGCAGACCGAATCGCGGCTGGCCTACCTGCTGAGCCAGGCCGAGGCGCAGGCGCGCGAGGCGCTGGAGCCGTTCGGCTACTACACCCCGACCATCCAGATCCAGGCGCCGCGCAGCGGCGACCACCTGAACGTGGTGATCGACATCGACAAGGGCGAGCCGGTGCGGGTGCGCAACGCCACCGTCGAGCTGACCGGCTGGGCCGAGGACGACCGTTACCTGGCGCGCGACATCGCCCAGTTCAAGCCGGCCGAGGGCGACGTCTTCAACCACCCCACCTACGAGGCCAGCAAGGTGCGCATCACCCGGCGCCTGGCCGAACGCGGCTATTTCGATGCGGACTTCACCCGGCGCCGGGTCGAGGTGACCCGCGCCGAGCACGCCGCCGACATCGACCTGGCCTGGGACAGCGGGCGCCGCTACGACATGGGCCCGGTGCGCTTCGACTACGACTACTTCCGGCCCGGCCTGTTCGATCCGCTGGTGTACTGGGAGGAAGGCAGCTACTTCCACGAGGGCAAGATCGACCGCCTGCGCGAATCGCTGACCAAGCTCGACTACTTCAGCACCATCGACATCCAGCCCAAGCCGGAGGAGGCCGACGACGACGGCAACGTGCCGATCGACGTCAAGCTGACCCGCGCCAAGCGCACCATCTACACCGCCGGCCTGAGCTACGGCAGCGAGAGCGGCCCCGGCGTGCGCGGCGGCGTGGCCCGCCGCTACGTCAACTCGCGCGGCCACAAGATGGACACCCAGCTGGACTACGCGCAGAAGCGCAAGTCGCTCAGCTCCACCTACCGCATCCCCGCGTTCCGCTGGCTCGACGGCTGGTACGCGTTCACCGGCCGCCTGTACGACGAGCAGACCGACTACATCGACCTGCGCAACGTCAGGATCAGCGCCGCGCGCAGCGGCGAGCTCAACGAGCACTGGACCGCGATCGCCTCGATCAACGCCCTGCGCGAACGCTGGCGCTACAGCTCCGGCAACGACTTCGAGGGCGCGCTCACCTTCTACTCGACGCTGGTGTACCCGCAGCTGGAGGCGAACTACGTCGACGTCGACGACAAGCTGTTCCCGCGCCGCGGCATCGCCGCCAACACGCTGCTGCGCGGCGGCATCGAAGGCGCCGGCTCGGACACCAACTTCGCCCAGGTCTACGGCAAGCTGCGCTGGTTCGTGCCGGCCGGCGACAGCAGCCGCCTGATCCTGCGCGGCGAGGCCGGCACCACCTGGACCAGCGACCTGGTGGCGATGCCGCCGAGCCTGCGCTTCTTCGCCGGCGGCGACGACAGCATCCGCGGCTACGCGTTCCGCGAGGTGGGCCCGCGCACGCCGAAGCCGGACGAGTTCGCGCTCGGCGCCAAGAACGTGGTCACGCTCAGCGCCGAGTACGAGCACTACTACAAGGGCGGGCCGTGGGGCGGCGCGGTGTTCGTGGACAGCGGCAGCGCCTTCGACGACACCCCCGACTGGCACACCGGCGTCGGCTTCGGCCTGCGCTGGCGCTCGCCGGTGGGCCCGGTGCGCGTGGACATCGCGCACGGCCTGGACGATCCGGATTCGCAGTTCCAGCTCTACATCAACATCGGAGCGAACCTGTGAACCAGCCCTCGCCCGCCACCCCGCCGCCACGTCCGCGCTTCTACCGGCGCCGGCGCTTCTGGGTCGGTTCCGGCCTGGCCGTGTTCGGGCTGGTGCTGCTGCTGCTGGTCGCGCTGTACTGGCTGCTGCAGACGGTGGCTGGCCGCGACGTGCTGCTGGCGCAGGTGGTGGCGCGGCTGCCGGCCGGCGCGTCGTTCACCTGGGGCGAGGTCGACGGGCCGGTGGCCGGGCCGCTGACCCTGCGCAACGTCGATTTCCGCTACCAGGACATCCATTTCACCGCCGAGCGCGTGTACCTGGAGCCGGACCTGCGCCCGCTGCTGGGCCGCAAGCTGCAGCTGGACGCGCTGGAAGTGAGCAACGCCACGCTCAACCTGGGCAAGAGCGAGGAGCCGTTCGAGCTGCCGAGCTGGCCGGAGTCGCTGCCGCAGATCGAGATGCCGCTGGCGATCCAGGCCGACCGCATCGCCGTCGACGGCCTGCGCGTGACCCAGCTGCAGCAGCCGATGATCGAGCTGCGCCGCATCCGCGGCGGGCTGGAGATGGCCAACGGCGAGCTGCGCACGCGGCAGCTGGTGGTCGACAGCGACCGCGGCGACTTCCGCATCGACGGCGACTACGTGCCGGCGCAGGACTACAAGGCCGACCTCACCGTCAGCGCGGTGTTGCCGGCGCCGCGCGGGCGCACCCCGGCCAGCGTCGGCCTGGTCGCGCGCGGCGACCTGGCGAGGATGGAGGTCGCCATCGCCGGGCGCGCGCCGGCGCCGCTGCACGCCAGCCTGGTGTTCACCGGCCGCGACGATCCGCGCTGGGAGCTCAAGGCCAGGAGCGAGGCGCTGGACCTGTCGCTGCTGCTGCCGCCGGCCGAGGGCGCGGCGGCTCCGGCGTCCGAGCCGATCGCCTTCGACTTCAGCGCCTCCGGCAAGGGCGGCGACGCCCGCCTGAGCGGCAGCGTCAAGCAGGGCGAGCTGCAGGCGACCCTGCAGCCGTCGCACGTGGTGCTCAAGGACCAGGTGCTCAGCGTCGACCCGCTGGTGATCGAGGCGTTCGACGGCCGCGCCCAGCTGCGCGGCAGCGCCGATTTCCGCGATGCCGAGAACGCCACGTTCCGCTTCGCGGTCAACGCGCACGGGCTGAGCTTCGTGCCGGCGCCGGACCCGGCCAGCCCCGGCGCGCAGGCGGTGCCGGTGCACCTGCAGGAAGCCAGCCTCGGCATCGCCGGCAACCTGAAGGCCTGGGCGGCGATCGGCCGCGCCACGCTGGAGCGCGACGCGCAGCGGGCCGAACTGGTGTTCGACGCGCGCGGCAACGACCAGCGCGCGCAGATCAGGCAGCTGCAGGCGACCACGCCGGGCGGCTCGCTCGACGTGACCGGCGACGTCGCCTGGGTGCCGGAGCTGGACTGGGACGTGCAGGCCGAACTGGCCGGATTCGATCCGGGCTATTTCGCGCCGGGCTGGAACGGCAACCTGTCCGGGCGCATCGCCTCCAAGGGCCGGCAGCTGCCGGCGCCGGCCGGCGGCGTGTCGCCGGGCTACGAGGCCACCGCCGAGATCCCCGGCATCAAGGGCCGGCTGCGCGAGCGCGCGATCGACGCCCGCGGCAAGTTCGCGCTGCGCGGCACCCAGGGCGAGGGCGAACTGGCACTGGCGCTGGGCAACAGCCGGGTCACCGCCAAGGGCAAGGTCGGCGACCGCCTCGACATCGATGCGCAGCTGCAGCCGCTGCAGCTGGACGACCTGCTGCCGGGCGCTGCCGGCACCTTGCGCGGCGAAGTGAAGGTCAGCGGCCGCAGCGATGCGCCGGACATCAGCGCCGACCTCGGCGGCAACGGCCTGCGCTGGAACGACTGGAGCGCCGACAGCCTCAGCCTGCGCGGGCGCCTGCCGTGGCGCGGCAGCGGCGGCGACCTGGCCCTGCAGGGCCGTGCGCTGAACGTCGGCGCGGTGCTCGACGGCGTCAATACCTTCTTCACCCGCCAGCCGCCGCCGGGCACGCTGTACGCCGCGCGCGCGCAGGCCGAGGCCGAGGCCGCGGCAGGCACCGTCGCCGGCGGCAGTCGCTGATCCAGGCGGCTTTCCTCGCTGCTTGCGGGAGCGGTTCCGGTCGCGGCGATCGCGGCGGAGCACAGGCCGGCTTCGGGTACGCTCGGGACTGAAGTCCCTCCCACAAGAAGCACCCTCTCTCGCGCGGAGGGGGGGGGGGAGCGGCCAAGGCCCGCATCCGGAAGTTCGTGCGGTCCGGCGCCGGGAACGCGGGCAACCGCAGGCGCGTGCTTGCGGCTCGGAGCCGTTATCATCCCGGACCATTCCCGTATGACGGCGCACCCGCGCCGAACGCCGTGCCGATATCCGTTTCCCGCGCCGTGTTGCTTTCGTCCGCCGCGTCCTCCGCCAGGGACCTGCGATGACGATCCGCCAACTGCCCGAAATCCTGATCAACCAGATCGCCGCGGGCGAGGTGGTCGAGCGCCCGGCCTCGGTGGTCAAGGAGCTGGTGGAGAACGCGCTCGATGCCGGCGCCGGACGGGTCGACATCGAGCTGGAAGAAGGCGGGGTGCGGCTGATCCGCATCCGCGACGACGGCGGCGGCATCGCCCCGGAGGAACTGCCGCTGGCGGTATTGCGCCACGCCACCAGCAAGATCGCCTCGCTCGACGATCTCGAGTCGGTCTCCACCCTGGGCTTCCGTGGCGAGGCGTTGCCGTCGATCGCCTCGGTCAGCCGCTTCACCCTGGCCTCGCGCCAGCGCGATGCCGAACACGGCTCGGCGCTGCAGGTCGAGGGCGGCAAGGTCGGCGAGGTCACCCCGCGCGCGCATGCGCCGGGGACCACGGTGGAGGTGCGCGAACTGTTCTACAACGTGCCGGCGCGGCGCAAGTTCCTGCGCGCCGAGCGCACCGAGCTGGGCCACATCGAGGAATGGCTGCGCTCGCTGGCGCTGGCGCGCCCGGACGTCGAGCTGCGCGTCTCGCACAACGGCAAGCCGTCGCGGCGCTACAAGCCGGGCGACCTGTACTCGGATGCGCGGCTGGGCGAGACGCTGGGCGAGGACTTCGCGCGCCAGGCGCTGCGGGTGGACCACAGCGGCGCCGGGCTGCGCCTGCACGGCTGGATCGCGCAGCCGCACTACTCGCGCGCCAGCGCCGACCAGCAGTACCTGTACGTCAACGGCCGTCCGGTGCGCGACCGCAGCGTCGCGCATGCGGTCAAGACGGCCTACGGCGACGTGCTCTACCACGGCCGGCAGCCGGCCTACGTCTTGTTCCTGGAGCTGGATCCGGCCCGGGTCGACGTCAACGTGCACCCGGCCAAGCACGAGGTGCGCTTCCGCGATTCGCGCCTGGTCCACGATTTCGTCTACCGCACCCTCAAGGATGCGCTGGCCGACACGCGTGCCGGCAACACCCCGCTGGCCGGCGGCGACGCGGCGATCGCCACGGGCCAGCCGGCCGCCGCGGCGAT
>DNXT01000490.1:0-8292 GCA_003505795.1 Lysobacteraceae bacterium
CGGCGGCGGCGCGGATGGCGCGGCGCGGTGGCGCATCACCACGAACATCGCGATCGCGCCGATCACCAGCAGCAGGCCGATGCGGATGCGCCAGGCCCAGTTGCGGCCGCCGCCGGCAGCTTCGGCGAGATCGTCGCCGAACGCGTACCGGGCGTTGGGCAGGTCCTGGCGGGTGGTGTCGAGCAGGCGTGCCTCGCGCAGCAGTTCGCGCGCGCGCGGCTGGTCGTTGGCGTGCACCACCCACACGGTCGGATGCGCCTGCGCGTTGCTGCGGTCCAGATAGCTGAACTGGCCGCTGCGCTTGCTGTGGTAGGAGCGGGCGTTGGTCAGGCGGATCTCGATGCCGGCCTCGCGCAGCAGGTTGGCCACGCCCTCGGCGGTTTCCACGCGTTGGCTGCTGAAGATCTTGCGCATTCGGGGCGTTTCCTAGTCTTTCGCCGGCACGGCGTTGGCGCTGCCGTCGCGCACGACGCGGATCAGGCCCTCCTGGGTGGTGCTGGCGACCAGCACGCCGTCGCGGGTGAAGAACTGGCCGCGCGCCAGCCCGCGCGAACCCTGCGCGGTCGGGCTGTCCAGCGAATACAGCAGCCAGTCGTCGGTGCGGAACGGGCGGTGGAACCACAGCGCGTGGTCGAGCGAGGCCATCTGCACGTTCGGCGTGTAGTAGCTGATGCCGTGCGGGAAGGTCGAGGTGCCGAGCAGCTGGAAGTCCGAGGCGTAGGCCAGCAGCGCCTGGTGCAGGCCGACGTCGTCGCCGATGCGCTCGCCCAGCCGCACCCACATCTGCTGGAACGGCGGACGCTTGGGCGGATTCAGTTCGTCGCGCGGATAGACGTGGCGGAACTCGAACGGGCCGCCGCGGGTCAGCCAGCGCTGCACCTTCGGCGGCAGCCGGGCCAGCACCTCCGGGGCCACCGGCGGGGTCGGCTCGATGTCCTCCGGCTGCGGCACCTCGGGCATCTTGGTCTGGTGCTCGGCGCCGTCCTCGTGTTCCTGGAACGAGGCCGCGCAGAAGAAGATCACCTTGCCGTGCTGGATCGCGGTGACCCGGCGCACCGAGAAGCTGCCGCCGTCGCGGGTGCGGTCGACGTCGTAGACGATCGGGTGGTCGATGTCGCCGGCGCGCAGGAAGTAGGCGTGCAGCGAATGCGCCTGGCGGCCGTTCTCGACGGTGGCCTGCGCGGCCGCCAGCGCCTGTCCGAGGACCTGCCCGCCGAACACGTACTTGGTGCCGATGTCGCGGCTTTGCCCGCGGAACAGGTTGTCCTCCAGCCGCTCCAGCGAGAGCAGGCTGATCAGTTCGGAGACGACGGGTTCGGCGTTGGCGGACAAGGGCTCGGCCTGGCGTGCTTGGAAGGACGAATTATAGCGGGCGCTGCGCTCAGGCCTGGCGCAGGCGCGCGGCCAGTTCCTGCAGCGCGGCCTGCGCGTCCGGGGCGTACCAGGCGTCGATGAAGCGGTCGAGCCGGATCAGTTCCGGCGCCAGCGCCTCCTGCAGGTCGACACGGGCGACCTGGCGGGTCTGCAGCATCGGCTGGCGCGGCAACTGCAGCAGTTCCTGCAGCCAGGCGACCGAACGGGCCACCACCTGCCCGCCATCGGCCAGTTCGTCCACCAGGCCGATCTGCACCGCCTGCTCGGCCGGCACCATCTCGCCGGCCACCAGCAGGCGCTCGGCGCGGTGCGCACCGACCACGCGCCGCAGCAGCCGCTGGATGCCTTCCGGCGCGACCAGGCCGACCCGGGTCTCGTTGAGGCCGATCGCGTACGGGCGCGCCGGATCGGCGCTGCGCGCCATGACCCGGTAGTCGCAGCACAGCGCCAGCACGCAGCCGCCGGCCGGGGCGTGGCCGGTGAGCGCGGCCACCACCGGGATGCGGCAGTCGGCCAGGGTCTTGGCCGCGCCGAAGAAGGCGTGCCAGCTGTCGAGCAGGCCGTTGCGGTCGTCGCCGTGCGCCAGCAGGTGCGGCACGTCCATGCCGCCGGAGAAGATGCGCTCGCCGCCGGACAGGACGATGCCGTGCGCGTCGTCGGCCATCGCCTGGTTCACCGCCGCGATCAGCGCGCGGCACAGCTCCGTGTCCAGCGCGTTGACGGGCGGGCGTGCCAGCCGGATCTCGCGGATCGGGCCGTGGTCGAGGATCTCGATGCTCATTGTGGGGCTCCCGGGGTGTCGGACTATGATAGGGCGCATGAAGCCGCTCATCGCCTTGTCCGTCGTCCTGCCGCTGTTGCTGTCGTGTGCGGTCGCCTCGGCGGCGCCTGCGGAGGCATGCCTGCCCGAGTTCCGCGACGGCTGGATCCGGCTGCCGGCCAATGCCGCGATGCCGATGGCGGCCGGCTTCGGGCGTTTTTCCAACGGCTGCGGCGGCGCGCTGGAAGTGCGTGCGGTGTCCAGTGCCGCGTTCGGCGACGTGTCGCTGCACGAGACCACGCAGGTCGGCGGGGTCAGCCGCATGCGCGAGGTCGAAGCGCTGCCGCTGCCGGCGGGCGGGGACGTGGTGCTGCAGCCGGGCGGGCTGCACCTGATGCTGATGCAGCCGGCGCAGCCGCTGCACGAGGGCGAGCGGCTGCCGCTGGTGTTCGGCCTGCGCGACGGCCGCGAGATCCAGGCCGAACTGGAAGTGCGCAAGGCCGCGCCATGATTTCCTTCTCCCGTCCGGGGAAGGCGTCCCGAAGGGGCGGATGAAGGACGCCGCAGGCAAGCTGCGGCCGCCGCCATGACGAACGCGCCGCCACGCGCCAGCCAGGGGAAACCATCGCAGAGCGCATGCCCGGAGCGTTTGCCCTCCGGGTACGTGGCGACGCGCTTGGCCTTGCCGGTCACCGATGCAGGCTTGCGGCGCCGCTCGCCCCACCCCCTCTCCTGCAGGGATAGGGGGCTCCAAAGCCAGGGGGTTCAGCTCGACGCGGCGCGGATCGCGTCCGGCAGCGGCGCACTCTTGCCGGTGTGCGTGTCCATCCACACCACGACCACGTTGCCGTCCGAATAGAGCACGGTGTCGTCCTTCTGGTCGACGATGCGATGGCCGATGGTGACGCTGCTGTTGCCGAGGCGCTCGACGAACAGCTCCACCACGATGTCGTGCGGCCACACCAGCGGACGCTTGTAGTTGAGGTTGGTCGCGGCCACCACCGGCGCGATCCGGTCGCTCATGGACACGCCTTCCACGCCCAGCATCCAGCGCACGCGCGCTTCCTCCAGGTAGGAAACGTACTTGGCGTTGTTGACGTGGCCCATGCTGTCCATGTCGCGCCAGCGCACGCTGATCGGGACGCGGGCCAGGATCTTGTGGTTCTGTTCGCTCATCGTTTCGCGGCCTTCTTCGCAGGGGTCTTGGCCGCCTTCTTGGCGACCTTCTCGGGCTTGCTCTTGCGCGGCGGCAGCGCATCGGGCTTGTTGGCGACCGCGGCCGGCCTGCTGCCCGGGCGCGCGCTGGCGGCGGGCAGCATCTTGGCCAGGAACTGGCCGGTGTACGAATCGGCGTGCGCGGCCACGTCTTCCGGCGTGCCGGTCACCAGAATGGTGCCGCCGCGATGGCCGCCCTCCGGCCCCAGGTCGACGATCCAGTCGGCGGTCTTGATCACGTCCAGGTTGTGCTCGATCACCACCACGGTGTTGCCTTCGTCGCGCAGCTTGTGCAGCACCGCCAGCAGGTGCTCGATGTCGTGGAAGTGCAGGCCGGTGGTCGGCTCGTCGAGGATGTACAGGGTGCGGCCGGTGTCGCGCCGCGACAGCTCCTTGGACAGCTTCACGCGCTGCGCCTCGCCGCCGGACAGCGTGGTCGCGCTCTGGCCCAGCTTGATGTAGCTCAGCCCCACGTCGACCAGCGTCTCCAGCTTGCGCGCGATCGCCGGCACCGGCTCGAACAGGGTCAGCGCATCCTCGACGGTCATCTCCAGCACGTCGTTGATGTTGTAGCCCTTGTAGAGGATCTCCAGCGTCTCGCGGTTGTAGCGCTTGCCGTGGCAGACGTCGCAGGGCACGTACACGTCGGGCAGGAAGTGCATCTCGACCTTGATCAGGCCGTCGCCCTGGCAGGCCTCGCAGCGGCCGCCGCGCACGTTGAAGCTGAAGCGGCCCGGCGAATAGCCGCGCGCGCGCGACTCCGGCACCTGCGCGAACAGCTCGCGCAGCGGGGTGAACAGGCCGGTGTAGGTGGCCGGGTTGGAGCGCGGGGTGCGCCCGATCGGCGACTGGTCGATGTCCACGACCTTGTCGAACAGGTCCAGGCCCTCGACCTCCCGGTAGGCGGCGATCGGGTGCGAGGCGCCGTTGATCTCGTTGGCGGCCAGCGAGAACAGGGTGTCGTTGATCAGGGTCGACTTGCCCGAGCCGGACACGCCGGTCACGCAGGTCAGCAGCCCGGCCGGGATGTCCAGGTCCACGCCCTTGAGGTTGTTGCCCGCCGCGCCGCGCAGGTGCAGGGTCATCTTCGGGTTGGGCTTGTGGCGCTGCCGGGGGATCTCGATCCGGCGCTTGCCCGACAGGTACTGGCCGGTCAGCGAGCGCGGCGCATCGAGGATGTCCTGCAGGGTGCCCTGCGCGCAGATCTCGCCGCCGTGCACGCCGGCGCCGGGGCCGATGTCGAGCACGTAGTCGGCCAGGCGGATCGCGTCCTCGTCGTGCTCGACCACGATCACCGTGTTGCCGAGGTCGCGCAGCCGCGTGAGCGTGCCGAGCAGGCGCTCGTTGTCGCGCTGGTGCAGGCCGATCGACGGCTCGTCGAGCACGTACATCACCCCGACCAGGCCGGCGCCGATCTGGCTGGCCAGGCGGATGCGCTGGGCCTCGCCGCCGGACAGGGTGTCGGCCTTGCGTTCCAGGGTCAGGTAGTCCAGGCCGACGTCGACCAGGAAGCCCAGCCGCTCGCCGATCTCCTTGACGATCTTGCCGGCGATCTCGCCGCGCCAGCCGGGCAGGCTGAGCTCGCTGAAGAACTTCAGCGCCTCGTCGATCGGCAGCACCACCAGCTCGGGCAGCGGGCGGTCGGCGACGAACACGTTGCGCGCGGCGCGGTTCAGGCGCGCGCCGCCGCAGTCCGGGCAGGCGCGCTCGCTGATGTACTTGCCCAGCTCCTCCTGCACAGCCGCCGACTCGGTCTCGCGGTAGCGGCGCTCCAGATTGGGGATGATGCCCTCGAAGCGGTGCTTGCGCTGGGTGCGGCCGCCGGACTCGGTGAAGTAGGTGAAGGTGATCACCTCCTCGCCGCTGCCGAACAGCACCGCCTGGCGCACCTTCTCCGGCAGCGACTGCCAGGGCGCGTCGACGTCGAACTTGTAGTGCCTGGCCAGCGAGGCGATCAGCTGGAAGTAGTAGGCGTTGCGGCGGTCCCAGCCGCGCACCGCGCCGGCCGACAGCGACAGCTCCGGATGCACCACCACCTTGGCCGGGTCGAAGAACTCGGCCACGCCCAGGCCGTCGCACGAGGGGCAGGCGCCCATCGGCGCGTTGAACGAGAACAGGCGCGGTTCCAGCTCCGGCAGCGAGTAGTCGCAGACCGGGCAGGAGTACTTGGAGGAGAACAGCTGCGGGGCGGCCGGATCGGCCGCTCCCGGCATCCTGCCTCCCGCGGCACTTGCGCTGTCCTGCGCGGCGTCCAGCGACTGCACCGCGGCCATGCCGTCGCCGAGCTTGAGCGCGGTCTCGAAACTCTCGGCCAGGCGCTGCTTGATGTCCTCGCGCGGGCGGAAGCGGTCGATCACCGCCTCGATGGTGTGCTTCTGGCGCAATGCCAGCGCCGGCACCGCGTCGATCTCGTACAGCTCGCCGTCCACGCGCACGCGCACGAAGCCCTGCGCGCGCAGCTGCTCGAACACCTGCGCATGCTCGCCCTTGCGGTCGCGGATCACCGGCGCCAGCAGCATGTAGCGCTGCTCGGCGTCCAGGGTCAGCACCTGGTCGACCATCTGGCTGACCGTCTGCGCCTCCAGCGGGTAGCCGTGGTCGGGGCAGCGCGGCTGGCCGACGCGCGCGTACAGCAGGCGCAGGTAGTCGTAGATCTCGGTGATGGTGCCGACGGTGGAGCGCGGGTTGTGCGAGGTCGACTTCTGCTCGATCGAGATCGCCGGGGACAGGCCCTCGATGTGGTCGATGTCCGGCTTCTCCATCACGCTGAGGAACTGCCGGGCATAGGCCGACAGCGACTCGACGTAGCGGCGCTGGCCTTCGGCGTAGATGGTGTCGAACGCCAGCGACGACTTGCCCGAGCCGGACAGGCCGGTGATCACGATCAGCTTGTCGCGCGGCAGGTCGAGGTCGAGGTTCTTGAGGTTGTGCGTCCGCGCGCCGCGGATGCGGATGTAATCCATCGCCATGGGGGGTCCGGTGGTCTGGCCGCGGGCGCTAGCCGGCAGCGTGGGGCGAGTTTGTCAGGGCAGGGCGGGTGGCAATCGGTCAGCCTACCCGGCCACCTATTTGAGGGCAATTGCCCGGATTGCCAGTGCCGGGACGGGGGCGAACGGGACGCTGAACCGCAGGATCCGCAGGCTTGACCGTAAATGCCTGAAGCCATTACAATTCCGCTCCTGTCTGCCCGCCCGGGCAAGACAGGCGACCATAATAACTACAGAGGAATACCTGGTCATGTACGCAGTTCTGGTAACCGGCGGTAAGCAATACCGCGTCGCGCAGGGCGAAACGCTCCGCGTGGAAAAGCTCGAGGCCGAGGCCGGCAGCGAAATCAAGTTCGACAACATCCTGATGCTCGGCGACAGCGACGGCATCAAGCTGGGTGACGCGCTCAAGGGCGCGGCGGTGACCGCCAAGGTCGTGGCCCATGGCCGCGCCGACAAGGTCCGCATCATCAAGTTCCGTCGCCGCAAGCACCACATGAAGCGTCAGGGACATCGTCAGCACTACACCGAAATCGAGATCACCGGCATTGCCGGTGGCAGCAAGTAAGGAGAAGCAGTCATGGCACACAAAAAGGGCGTAGGTTCCTCGCGCAACGGCCGCGACTCCAACCCGAAGTACCTGGGCGTCAAGATCTACGGCGGCCAGGCCATCGAGGCCGGCAACATCATCGTGCGTCAGCGCGGCACCCAGTTCCATCCGGGCGCCGGCGTCGGCCTGGGTCGTGACCACACGCTGTTCGCGCTGGTCGACGGCAAGGTCGAGTTCTCGGTCAAGGGCGCCAAGAAGCGCCGTACCGTGAGCGTCGTCGCCGAGGCGTAAGCTCCACCTCCAGGGCCTGCGCCGCCGTGCGCGGGCTTGCTGACGAAAGCCCCGCTTCGGCGGGGTTTTTGTTTGATGGTCGGGATTGGGGATTCGAGATTCGGGATTCGCAAAGGCGGGTTCCGTGCTTTCCCCCTGTTCCATGCGCGAACCGATCGACGCGGTTACGCTTTATCAACGAATCCCCAATCCCGAATCCCTAATCCCATGAAGTTGGTAGACGAAGCGGAAATCCAGGTGATCGCCGGCAATGGCGGCAATGGCTGCGTCGGCTTCCGGCGCGAGAAGTTCATCCCGCTGGGCGGGCCGGACGGCGGCGACGGCGGCAACGGCGGCAGCGTCTGGCTGGTCGCCGACGAGAACCTCAACACCCTGGTCGACTTCCGCCACGAGCGCATCTTCAAGGCGCAGCGCGGCGAGAACGGCATGGGCCGGCAGATGTACGGCAAGGCCGGCGAGGACCGGGTCATCGCCGTGCCGGTCGGCACCGTGATCATGAACGTCGACACCGACGAGGTGATCGGCGACCTCACCCGCCACGGCGACCGCCTACTGGTGGCCAAGGGCGGCAAGGGCGGCCTCGGCAACATGCACTTCAAGAGCTCGGTCAACCGCGCCCCGCGCCAGGCGCTGCCGGGCGAGGAGGGCGAGCAGCGCCTGCTCAAGCTGGAGCTGAAGCTGCTGGCCGACGTCGGCCTGCTGGGTTTCCCCAACGCCGGCAAGAGCACCTTCATCCGCGCGGTCTCGGCGGCCACGCCGAAGGTGGCCGACTACCCGTTCACCACGCTGTATCCCAACCTGGGCGTGGTCAGCGTGGAGGCGCACCGCAGCTTCGTGATCGCCGACGTGCCGGGCCTGATCGAGGGCGCGGCCGAGGGCGCGGGACTGGGCACCCAGTTCCTGCGCCACCTGCAGCGCACCCGCCTGCTGCTGCACCTGGTGGACATCTCGCCCATGGAGGGCGGGGTCGAGGGCGTGTCGCCGGCCGAGCAGGTGCGCACGCTCGAGCGCGAGCTGGAGCGGCACGATCCGGAGCTGCTGGCCAAGCCGCGCTGGCTGGTGCTGAACAAGGCCGACCTGATGTTCGAGGACGAGGCCCGCGCCGCCGCCGAGGC
>DNXT01000490.1:8438-8624 GCA_003505795.1 Lysobacteraceae bacterium
GGCCCGCGCCGCCGCCGAGGCGGTGGTCGCCGAGCTGGGCTGGACCGGCCCGTGGTACCTGGTCTCGGCGCTCGGGCGCGAGGGCACCTTCCCGATCATGAAGGACGTGATGGCGTTCTTCGACCGCCAGCGCGAGGCCGAGCTGGAAGCGCGTGATGCCGCAGGCTGAGGCCTGCGGCTCCGGTG
>DNXT01000127.1:0-6865 GCA_003505795.1 Lysobacteraceae bacterium
CGCAGCTGCCGAGCGTGCTGCCGGCCGACCTGCTGGGCCGGCGTCCGGACGTGGTCGCCGCGCGCTGGCGCGTGGAGGCGGCCGACAAGGACATCGCCGCGGCCAAGACCAGGTTCTATCCCAGCCTCAACCTGACCGCGCTGGGCGGCGCGGTCAACAAGGACGTCGGCCAGCTGCTCAAGAGCGAGTCGCTGTTCGGCATCGTGGCGCCGGCGCTGAGCCTGCCGATCTTCGACGGCGGCAGGCTGCGCGCCGACCTGGCCGGCAAGGACGCGCAGTACGACCTGGCGGTGGCCGATTACAACGAGAAAGTGGTGCAGGCGCTGCGCGACGTCGCCGACCAGGTCAACGCGGTGCGCTCGCTCGACCAGCGCACCCGGTCGCAGGCCGAGGCGCTGGCGACCGCCGCCTCCGCCCACGACCTCGCCCGGCAGCGCTTCCGCGCCGGCATCGGCAGCTACCTCGAAGTGCTGAGCGTCGAGGAGCAGTTGCTCGCCGCCCAGCAGCGCATGGCCACCCTGCAGTCCGAGCAGATCCTGGCCTCGGTGAAGCTGCGCCGCGCCCTCGGCGGCGGCTTCGCGCCCGAGCAGGCGGCCGCCGGCAGCGCGGCCGCCGACGCCACCACCGAATCCAAGCATTCCTGAGAGCATCTTCCATGAGCCAGACCACTCCCACTTCTCCCTCGCTGGACAACGGCGCCGCGCCGAGCCGCCGCGGCAAGCTGCTGAGGATCTTCGCGGTCCTCGTGATCGTGGCGATCGCCGCCATCGCGATCTGGTACTTCATGTACGGCCGCTGGTTCGAGGATACCGACGACGCCTACGTGCAGGGCAACCAGGTGCAGATCACCCCGCTGGTTGGCGGCACCGTGGTCAGCATCGGCGCCGAGGACGGCATGCGCGTGGAGCGCGGCCAGCTGCTGGTGCAGCTGGACCCGGCCGACACCGAGGTCGCCCTGCAGCAGGCCGAGGCCAATCTCGCCAAGACCGTGCGCCAGGTGCGCGGCCTGTACCGCAGCGTGGAGGGCGCGCAGGCCGAGCTGTCCGCCCGCCAGGTGGCCCTGCAGCGGGTGCGCGCCGACTTCGCGCGGCGCAAGGACCTTGCCGCGACCGGCGCGATCTCCAACGAGGAACTGGCGCACACCCGCGACGAGCTGGCCGCGGCCGAGGCCGCGGTGAGCGGCTCGCGCGAGGAATTCGAACGCAGCCGCGCGCTGGTCGACGACACCGTCGTCGCCACCCAGCCGGACGTGCAGGCGGCCGCCGCGCAGCTGCGCCAGGCCTATCTCAACAACGCCCGCAGCGCGATCGTCGCACCGGTGTCCGGCTATGTCGCGCGCCGCGCGGTGCAGGTCGGCCAGCGCGTGCAGCCGGGCGCGGCGCTGATGGCGGTGGTGCCACTGGAGCAGGTCTGGGTCGAGGCCAACTTCAAGGAAACCCAGCTCAAGCACATGCGCCTGGGCCAGGAAGTGGAGCTGCGCTCGGACCTGTACGGCAGCGGCGTGACCTACGCCGGCAGGATCGAGAGCCTGGGCCTGGGCACCGGCAGCGCGTTCTCGCTGCTGCCGGCGCAGAACGCCAGCGGCAACTGGATCAAGATCGTGCAGCGCGTGCCGGTGCGCATCGCCATCGACCCGAAGCAACTGGCCGCCAATCCGCTGCGGATCGGCCTGTCGATGAAGGTCGACGTCAACCTGCACGACCAGAAGGGCAGCGTGCTGCCGGCGCAGGCCGCCAAGGGCGCGCTGTTCGACACCGACGTTTATGCCAAGCAGCTGCATGCGGCCGATGACGCGATCCATCGCATCATCCAGGCCAACCTGCCGCAGCAGGCCAAGGCGAGCTGAGGCCGGCCATGTCCTCGCAAGCTCCCGCCGCGCCGGCCGCGCCGGCGCCCGCGGCCGGCTTCAAGCCGGCCAGCGTGGCGCTGTGCACGGTCGGCCTGGCGATGGCCTCGTTCATGCAGGTGCTGGACACGACCATCGCCAACGTCTCGTTGCCGACCATCGCCGGCAACCTCGGCGCCAGTTCGCAGCAGGCGACCTGGGTCATCACCTCGTTCGCGGTCAGCAACGCCATCGCGTTGCCGCTGACCGGCTGGCTGAGCCGCCGCTTCGGCGAGACCAAGCTGTTCATCTGGTCCACGCTGGCCTTCACCGTCGCCTCGCTGCTGTGCGGCCTGGCCCAGAGCATGGGCATGCTGGTGGTCGCGCGCGCGCTGCAGGGTTTCGTCTGCGGGCCGATGTACCCGATCACGCAGAGCCTGCTGGTGTCGATCTACCCGCGCGAGAAACGCGGGCAGGCGCTGGCGCTGCTGGCGATGATCACCGTGGTCGCGCCGATCGCCGGCCCCATCCTCGGCGGCTGGATCACCGACAACTACAGCTGGGAATGGATCTTCCTGATCAACGTGCCGCTGGGCATCCTCGCCTGCAGCATCGTCGGCGCGCAGCTGCGCCACCGCCCCGAGCCGACCGAGCGGCCGAAGATGGACTACATGGGGTTGCTGCTGCTGGTGGTGGGCGTGGGCGCGCTGCAGGTCGTGCTCGACCTGGGCAACGACGAGGACTGGTTCAGTTCGGACAAGATCATCGTGCTGGCCTGCGTCGCCGCGGTGGCGCTGGTGACCTTCGTGATCTGGGAGCTGACCGACAAGGACCCGATCGTCGACCTGCGCCTGTTCCGGCACCGCAACTTCCGCGCCGGCACGCTGGCGCTGATCGTGGCCTACGCCGCGTTCTTCAGCGTCAGCCTGCTGATCCCGCAGTGGCTGCAGCGCGACATGGGCTATACCGCGATCTGGGCGGGACTTGCCACCGCGCCGATCGGCATCCTGCCGGTGGTCCTGACCCCGTTCGTCGGCAAGTACGCGCCGCGCTTCGACCTGCGCATGCTGGCGAGCATCGCCTTCGTCTTCATGTCGTTCACCAGCTTCTACCGCGCCAACTTCAACCTGCAGGTCGATTTCCAGCACGTGGCGACGATCCAGCTGGTGATGGGCGTGGGCGTGGCGCTGTTCTTCATGCCGGTGCTGCAGATCCTGCTGTCGGACCTGGACGGCCGCGAGATCGCCGCCGGCTCCGGACTGGCCACCTTCCTGCGCACGCTCGGCGGCAGCTTCGCCGCGTCGCTGACCACCTACCTGTGGTCGCGCCGCACCGTCGAGCACCACGCGCAGCTGACCGAGCACATCTCGCCGTACGACCCGGGCATCCTCGACCAGGTCACGGCGATGGGGCAGGGCGACCTGCAGCATGGTGCGGCGGCGCTGAACAACATGATCAACCACCAGGCCTCGCAGATGGGCTTCAACGACATCTTCTACCTGCTGGGCTGGACGTTCCTGCTGATCATCGGCTTCCTGTGGCTGGCCAAGCCGCCGTTCGGCGCGGGCGCAGGCAGCGCTTCGGCGGCCGCCGGCCACTGATGCACGGCGCGCAGCGGAAAACCCGGGAGCCCGCCGATCGGCGGGCTTTCCGTCGGCGGGCGCGGCGGCGCCGTCCGGCCGCGAACGCATGAGCGGAACCGTCGTGGACCATGTCGAGTCGATACTCGCGGACACGGTGCGCGTGCGCTGCGTGTCGGCGCGGCTGCGGGCACGGCTGCGCGAGCTCGGCGCATGCGCAGAGGGCCAGGCGCTGGCGATCGCCTACGGCTCGCAGCGGGAATTGGCGGAAGTGCTGGCGCAACTGCAGCAGCTGCGGATCGCGTTCGCCGATGCGCCCGGCGGCTGGTCGCCGGCCGCGGTGTTCGCGCAGCTGCGCGAGGAAGGCCTGGTGGCCGGTCGCATCGATGCCGTTTCCTGGGCTTGGCCGGGGCGACCGCACATCCGCGTCGCCTGAGCGGCGCGGAGGCCGGAAACGAAAAAACCCGCTTTCGCGGGTCTCGTCAGTTGAGTCGTGGTGCCCAGGAGAGGACTCGAACCTCCACGGTTTTACCCGCTAGTACCTGAAACTAGTGCGTCTACCAATTCCGCCACCTGGGCGACTCAGGAAGAGAATTTTCGCCCGGCCCCGAATCACTGTCAAGCGTTTCATGCGGGCGGTTCCCGCGCCGCGGCCGCGCTTGTGGCCGGGCGTGGCTCCTCCGCACAATCGGGCGCTGTAGCGAGGAGGAGGACGGCATGGCGTCAGGGCGCAGGTGCGGTATCGGGTGGGGCGTGGCCGGGCTGATGGCCGCGTTGCTGTCGTGTGCGGGAGCCGGGTCGGCATTGGCCGCGCACGATTCGCCGGTGTCGGTGGTGCCGGCCGACCGCCTCGACCAGCCATGGTGGGCGCAGCGTCACCGCGACGTGCTCGAGCAGGTGCGTGCGCATCCGGACGCGCCGCTGCTGCTGATCGGCGATTCGATCACCCATAACTACGAGAAGTCCGATCCTCCCGACGAGGACTTCCTGCCGACCTGGCGGACGTTCTACGGCGCGCGCGATGCGCTCAACCTCGGCTTCAGCGGCGACGGCACCCAGCATGTGCTGTGGCGGCTGGCCAACGGCGAAGTGGACGGGCTGCATCCGAAGGTCGCGGTGGTGCTGGTCGGCACCAACAACACCGGCTGGCTCGAACAGAGCGCCGAGCAGACGCAGCTGGGCATCGACGCGGTGGTCGCCGCGCTGGAGCAGAAGCTGCCCGATGCCCGGATCCTGCTGCTGGGGCTGCTGCCCAGCGACCTGTCCGCGCAGAAGAGCGCGCGCGATGCGGAAGTGAACCGCTATCTCGCCGAACGCTATGGCGACAACCCGCGCGTGACCTACCTGGATGTCGGTCCGGTGTTCGTGCGCGAGGGCAGGCTCGATACCGCGCGCTTCTACGACACCCGCTTCACGCCGGCGGCCGGGGCGCTGCATCCGGACACGCTGGGGCAGCGGTGGCTGGCCGAGGCGATCGAGCCGACCCTGGCGCGCCTGCTCGGCGAGGCGCCGCGCGTGCCGATGGCCGAGCTGGGAACCGCGTTCAACACCGCGCTGATCCCGGTGCCGTGGCTGGAGCAGGATTCCTACGACTGGCATGCGCGCCACCGCGGCGCGCTCGCGGCGGCGCGGCGGATCGCGCCGGAGGTGGTGATGATCGGCGATTCGATCACCCATTTCTGGGCGGGCCCGCCGCGGGGCACGCGGGCGAGCGGAGCGGAATCGTGGCAGTGGCTGTATGGCGACCGGCCGGTGCTCAACCTCGGCTTCGGCTGGGACCGCACCCAGAACGTGCTGTGGCGGATCCGCCAGGGCGAGCTGGACGGGCTGGCGCCGGAGTGGGTGGTCATCAACATCGGCACCAACAACATGACCGGCACCGCGCACGCGCGGGCGAGCACGCCCGAGGAGACCGCGGCCGGCGTGGAGGCGGTGGTGGCGCAGGTGCGCCAGCGGCTGCCCGGGGCCAAGCTGGTGCTGATGGGGATCCTGCCGCGCGGCCGCCATGCCGCCGATGCCCTGCGCGCGCCGATCCGGCGCACGAACCAATTGCTGGCCGCGCGTTTCGCGCGCGATCCGGACGTGCGCTGGCTGGACATCGGCAGCCGCTTGCTGCTGGCCGACGGCACCTTGCCGGAGGCGCTGATGCCCGACGCCACCCATCCGAGCGAGCTGGGCTACCGGATCTGGGCCGAGGCGCTGCGCGAGGTTGGGATCGGCGCGCGCTGATCCCGGCGCGCTGGCGGTTGGCGTCCACGCTGCCCATGTGTGTGTTGGTGGGCGAGAGCGACCTGGGCCGGCTGTGCGTGCGCCAGGGCGCGCCCCGTTGCCCGACCTGGCGCGGCGCCGCTGCGGCTGGAGGCCACCCGCGCAAACCGGCTCCTGGGTCGAGAGCGGCACCTGTACCCCCGAGAACGATCCGGCCGCTGTATCGCCCATCGCTTGGTAGCCCCAAGGGGTAAGTATGATTGCTGCCGTGATGTAGAGCCCCTGGCGGCGGTCTGGCCGTCCGGGATCCTGGCAGCAGGCGTCCGGCACGCTGCCAGGACCCTTTGCCCACCTCAGTGGACATGAGCCATGCGCTATCGAGGTCTTTGCCTGACGTTGCTATCGTGGGGAATACTGTCGACGAGCACGGCCAGCGGCCGCGGGGCCGTCGACGCGGAGCCCAAGGTCTACATCGAGTTTCTCTGGTCCAAGCCTGTTGAAGGCGCCTTGGCCCGGCAGGAGACGCGCTCGTTCGTACTGGAGCCGGGCTTCGACCATCAGGTCTGCGTCGCCGTGCTGACGCCCGGTGCCGATGTGCACGGTCTGGTAGTGGAAGCGCTGGACGCACGGGGCGAGGTCGTTTCCCACCAGTCCCATCCTGAGTTCGACGGGACCAAGCACTGTTACCCCGCCATGCTTCCCGCTGAGGGAGAGCCAGGCAAGTGGGCCTATCGCGTCTACGTGGACGGGCGATCAACGGTTGCAGCCAGCAAGCCAGTGGACGTGGCGCGGACGCTGGAAGATGCCCCGTTCCATGCTCCCTCGTCCATGCCTTACGTGCTCGGGCGGCCGAACTACGACGACACGATCGCGCCGGACGCCTTTGTCGGCCGCCTGGTCTGGATCATGCACGTCGATGCCGACGGCAAGGTCACCCAGGTCGAGATCGAACAGGCGGAAGGCGTGGGAGAACGGATGAGGGAGCGGGCACTGGCCGCGGGCTACCTGTCGCTTTTTCCGCCGGACCCGTCGCGTGGCAAGGAGGGAATCACATTCCGTCGCGAGCTCGCCTTCCGGCCCGACTGATGGTCGTCAGCACGTGCCCGGGAGGGCGAGATGACGGATGGCCGGAACGAGCGGGCGCAGGATCCTGGGAACCGCTTTCCCCGCACGGGCTTCAAATACGCAGAAAACCCCGCCAGAGCGGGGTTTTTGCGGCCTAAGCCTTGAATCGTGGTGCCCAGGAGAGGAC
>DNXT01000127.1:7075-7399 GCA_003505795.1 Lysobacteraceae bacterium
ACCAATTCCGCCACCTGGGCAGGTGCGAGCCGGAAATTCTGCAGGCGTGGGGTCGGCTTGTCAATGGCCGGTGATCGCAGGCGGGCGCGGTCCGTGACGGGCACGCGACCGCATGTACGTCGCCAGGGCGTACCATGGGCGGCAATGACAAAGAAAACCCCCTCGGGGGCCAAGCGGCCCCGCACACGCCAGTCCGACCCCAAGCAGGGCGATTCCACCACGGCCGAGAAGCAGAAGTTGCCGGGCTGGATGCCGGACTTCCTGGTCCGCGCCGCCGCCGGTGTCTCCACCGGCAGGCCGGCATCCCGCGCCGCCGCTCCCGCG
>DNXT01000129.1:0-3419 GCA_003505795.1 Lysobacteraceae bacterium
GCCGAGGGCGTCGTCGTGGCGCGGGGCCGGGTGAAGCGCGGCAAGCCCGCGGACGACCTGGACGCCGTGCTGTGGGGGCCGGGCTAGCGCCTGCCGCTATGATGTGCGGCAGTTCCGAAGGAAGCCACCATGTTCCCGCGTCTGCCGACCGTCACCAAAGCACTGCTGATCGCCAACGTCGTCCTGTTCCTGCTGCAGCAGGTGACCGGCGGCTTCTTCGACGTGTTCATGCTGTGGCCGGTCAGCGAGTACGGGTTCGACCCGTTCTCGCCGGGGCAGAACTTCCAGTTCTGGCAGCTGCTGACCTACGGGTTCCTGCACGGCAGCCTGTCGCATCTGTTCTTCAACATGCTCGCGCTGTTCATGTTCGGCGCGCCGCTGGAGCAGACCTGGGGCGAGAAACGCTTCCTTACCTATTACCTGGTTTGCGTGGTCGGCGCCGGCCTGTGCCAGCTGCTGGTCGGCTGGCTCGCCGACAGCGGGGTGCCGGTGCTGGGCGCGTCCGGCGGCGTGTTCGGGTTGCTGCTGGCCTACGGCATGCTGTTCCCCAACCAGCGGGTGATGCTGCTGTTCCCGCCGATCCCGATGAAGGCGCGCACCTTCGTGATCGTGTTCGGCGCGATCGAGTTGCTGATGGGCTTCACCGGCTGGCAGCCCGGGGTGGCGCACTTCGCCCACCTCGGCGGCATGCTGTTCGGCTGGCTGCTGATCCGCTACTGGCGCGGCCAGCCGCCGTTCGGCGGCGGCCCCCGTCGCGGCCCGCCGCTGCGCCGGGTCAAGTGACGGGCGCACGGCGGGTCGGAAATTTCCCGACTTGCCGCCGGGCGCGCAAGGGATGGAACCTGGGGACGGACAGTCCGTCCAAGGAGAAACGCCGTGCGCCCGGAAGAAGCGGAAAAGACCCCTGAGCCGTCCGGACAGGACGGGTCGAAACCGGGCAAGAGCCTGTTGGGCAGGGTGAGGACCTCCCTGGTCAGCCTGCTCCTGCTGGTGCTGGGCTGGGTGGGGCAGGACGTATACGGTGCGGTTCGCGACCGTTTCGTCGAGCCGGATGACGCGATCTCCCAGCTCGCCGAGCGCCAGGCGCAGGCGTTCGCGGAAGTGAAGGAACAGCTCGGGCAACTGGGCGCTTCCAGTGCCGGCGAGCGCGCCGCATTGAAGGGCGTCAGGCAGGGACTGGCGCGGCTGCAGGAATCCAACCAGAGCCTGCTGACCAAGCTGGAACTGGCCGGCCAGGAGAACCAGCGCATGAGCAAGGCTGCGCAACAGGCCGGCCGGGCCGCAGGCGGATACGACTTCCTGCTGTCGGAGAACGAGGGGCTGCGCCTGGACGAGCGCAATTCGATCGGCATCGGCCGCGTCGGCAACAGCATCGTGGACGTGCGGCTGTCGTCGCTGGGACAGCCGGAACAGCATGCCCCCGCCATGCGCAGCGGGCAGTCGCTGGACTATCGCGCCGCCGACGGGCGCGGTTGCCAGGTCTCGCTGCTGACGGTCTACCGAGATACCGGCGGAGCTTCGTTCGTGCGCAGTTGCGGCTGAACACGGCGGCGGCAGACGAAAAGAGCGCGGACAGGCCGCGCTCTTTGGGTTCCAGCAGCCGATCGGCTCAACGCCACAGCTTGATCTGCTCGGCCTCGGTGCGCTGCATCGGCTGGCCGACTTTGCAGCCGAAGGCCTCGCCGAACGCCGGCAGGTTGGACAGCGGCCCGTTGGTACGCCACGGGCCCGGCGCGCGGACGTCGGCGGTGGCGCGCTGCACGGCCTCGTTCGGCGACAGCTGCTGCGCCCACAGTCCGGCCCAGGCGTTGAAGAACGCCTGCTTGCTGGCCGCGGTCGCCGCCGGCTGGGCGGTGGTGAAGGCACGCCATGCCAGTTCGACGCCGGCCAGGTCGGCCAGGTTCTCCTCGGCGGTGAGCTGGCCGTTGACCTTGGCGTTGGGCACGCCCGGGTACGGATAGGCGCCGTACTGCGCGGCGACCTTGTTGGTCAGCAGGGTCCAGCCGGTCTTCTCGGCCGGGCTCCACCAGCTGCGCAGCTGGCCCTGGGCGTCGACCAGCGCGCCCTTGGCGTCGATCGCGCGGGTGATCTCGTGCGCGGCCAGCGCACCGAACGCGCCGTACTGCGCGGCCGGCTCGGCGCCGGCGCTGAACACCGGCGCCTGCAGCACCGCGGCGGTGACGATCAGGCGGTTCTGGGCGATGTCGTAGGCCAGCGCCGGCTGCTGCGGCAGCACGTCCCAGCGGCGGTCGGCATTGCCCTTGCCGATCCGCTTCATCTCCTCGCGGTGGCGCCAGGTCGAGGCGATCAGCATGTTGCCGCCGAAGCTGCCGCGGCCCATCGGTTGCACGCTGTAGTCGAGGTCGCGGCGCGGCGCGCCGACCTCGATCTTCATCGCGTCGAGCTTGGCCTTGGCCTCGGCCACGACCTGCTCGTTGCCCCAGCCCCGGTCCTGGATCGCGGCGATCTGCGCCTCGCGGATCTGGTCGACGATGACCGCGGCCTGGCGGCGGGTGTCGGCGCCGAGGTAGCGCGCGACGTACTCGCGGCCGAGCATCGGGCCGGCGGCGACGTTGATCGCGTCCAGCACTTCCTGCCAGCGCGGCTCCGGCAGGCCTTCGCCACGCAGCAGGCGCCCGCGGAACTGGAATTCGGCGTCGCGGAAGCTCTTGGACAGGTACGGCGCCATCGCATCGCCCACGCGCCAGCGCAGGTAGGCCTTCCACTGGTCGGGCTTGATGCTGGTGATCATGCCGTCGAGCTGCTTGAACATGGCCGGGTCGGCCATCGACACCAGGTCGTCCTGCACGCCCTGGGCCTTGAGGAAATCGGCCAGCTGCAGGTTCTTGTACTGCTTGGTCAGGTCCTTGGTGGCGATCGGCGCGTAGTTGTTGAACGGGTTGTTGATGCCGTCCAGCGACTTGGCGCTGTTCGCCAGCGCGGTCTCGATCTGCAGCACCGAGGCGGCGTCGGCGTCGAGCTTGTCGGCGGCGGTGCCGGTCAGCGCCAGGATCTGCTTGACGTAGCCGCGGTAGCGGCCCATCAGCGCGACGGTATCGGCGTCGGTGCGGGTGTAGAACGCCGGGTCCGGCAGGCCCATGCCGCCCTGCATGAAGTAGCCGATGTGGCGGTCCAGCGCCTTCAGGTCCACGTCCGGGCCGAAGTTGAACGCCACCGGGATGCCGACCTGATGCAGCGCCGCGATCGAGGCCGGCACGTCCTTGGCCTTCTTGATCGCGTCGATGCGCGCCAGCAGCGGCGCGATCGGCTTGGAGCCGTCCTGTTCGACCGCCGCCTCGTCCAGGCCGCTGGCCCAGAAGTCGCCCAGCAGCTTCTGCACGTTGCCCTGCGGCGACTGCATCGCCGCGTCCAGCAGGTCGCGCTGCTGCTGCTGGGCGCGCTGGGCCAGCTGGCCCAGC
>DNXT01000129.1:3483-3815 GCA_003505795.1 Lysobacteraceae bacterium
TGGGCCAGCTGGCCCAGCGCGGTGACGGCGCCGCTCTGCGGCACCGGGTTGCTGGTCAGCCAGGAAGCGTTGGCGGTGGCATAGAAGTCGGTGCAGGCCGGCGCGACCGCAGGCGGCGCCTTGCTGGCTTTCTTGCGTGCGGCGTCGGCGTCGGGAGCGGACAGCAGCGCGGTCAGGCTGAAGCCAAGGGCGAGGGCAAGCGGGCGAATGGTGGGCATCGAAACGAATCCGGCCAAGGGTTGGAATCGGCGGAGTTTAGCAATTGCGCCGGTCCAGCTGTCAGGTGACCATGCCGCGGCCGCCGGGCCCGGGGCAGGGCGCGGCGGAGGGAG
>DNXT01000122.1:0-494 GCA_003505795.1 Lysobacteraceae bacterium
GCCGCCCATGGCCGGCGCGCCACGCTGCCACCACACCGCCGCGAGCAGCGCGGCAGGGGCGATCAACAGCCACAGGGTGCGGGTTCTGGCGAACGGCATCGGCAGGCAGAGGCGGCGGCGAGTGGGTGCCGCGGCATCGAAAACGCCGCCGCGGCAATGGCCGGCAGTCTACCGCATCTGCCGGCCCGGGTCCGGCGGCGGGCGACGGGCGGAGCGGTCGTCTACGATGTGCGCTTTGGATTTCCAGCGAAACCTGTCCCCATGCCGTTCCTCGAACTGACCCTGCACTGCACCGAATCCACCCAGCCGCGCTTCGAGAACGCGCTCGAGGACGTCGGCGCGCTCGCGGTCACCCTGCTCGATGCCGACGCCGACACCGGCAACGAGCGCGCGATCCTCGAACCCGGCGTCGGCGAGACGCCGCTGTGGAACACCCTGGTGCTGACTGCGCTGTTCCCCGGCGACGCCAATGCGCTGGCGCTGCTGGCGGCGCT
>DNXT01000122.1:672-4958 GCA_003505795.1 Lysobacteraceae bacterium
GCTGGCGCTGCTGGCGGCGCTGGAGGCGTTCGACCCGGGCCTGGACTGGAGCCAGGTGCAGTTCCGCCAAGTCGCCGACGAGGACTGGGAGCGCGCATGGCTGGACCAGTTCCAGCCGATGCAGTTCGGCCGCCGGACCTTCATCGTGCCGTGGAACCACGAGTTGCCGGAGGCGGCGCAGGCGGCCGATGCGGCGGTGGTGCGGCTGGATCCGGGCCTGGCGTTCGGTTCCGGCACCCATCCCACCACCGCGCTGTGCCTGCGCTGGCTCGACACGCTGGCCGCCGGCGGCGAGCTGGCCGGCCGGCAGGTGCTGGATTTCGGCTGCGGCTCGGGCATCCTGGCGCTGGCCGCGCTCAAGCTCGGGGCGGCCAGCGCGGTGGGCGTGGACAACGATCCGCAGGCGCTGGTGGCCAGCGGCGACAACGCCGCGCGCAACCAGGTCGGCGACCGCTTCTCGGTGTTCCTGCCGCAGGACGAACCGGTCCGCACCTATCCGGTGGTGGTGGCGAACATCCTCGCCTCGGCGCTGGATGCGCTGGCCCAGACCCTGGCCGCGCGCGTCGCGCCGGGCGGCCGGATCGCGCTGTCCGGCATCCTGCACGGCCAGGAGCAGGAACTGCTGGAGCGCTACTCCGCCTGGTTCGAGCAACTGCACGCCGAGCGGGACGGCGACTGGATGCGCATCGACGGACTGCGCCGCGGCTGATCGCCGCCATGGCGGCCGCGCCGGGAGTGGATGCCGTCCGGTCATCCACAGACGAAAGGACAGTATCGCTTTCATGTAGCGCGATGAAAGCGGTACGAGCATAACTGCGCTGCGTCTGACGCTATATCTCGCCCCCGTTTCTTCGTGCCGGGTGGTCAGTGAGCAAGCTGTACGAACGCATTCGCGAGGCGCGCCGCCTTACCGCGCTGACTCAGGAGGCGCTGGCCGCGGAGCTGGGAGTGACGCGCAGCGCCGTCGCGCAATGGGAAATGGCCGACGGCACCGCGCCGTCGGTGGAGAACCTGATCGGGCTGGCCCAGCGCAGCGGGCTGCGCTTCGAGTACCTGGCGACCGGTCGCGGCGAACGGGTGTTCGGTCCGCCGGCTGTCGCGGTCGCCGAGGTCCCGGCCAAGTACCGCCCGTTGAGCGAACAACAGCAGCAGTTGCTCGAACGGTTCGAGGCGCTGGCGCCGCGCCAGAAGACCGGCCTGATCGACCTGCTGTCCAGCGGGGCGCGCGGCAAGCGCACGCGCCGCTGACGGACATCGCATCCGCTCCGCGCCGGGATGCCGGCCACGCTGCGGCGTTGCCGGAGCGGCGCGACGGCGCGCCGCGCGAAAAAAGGCCCGGCCGGTCGCCCGGCCGGGCCAGTCGCAGAGAGAGCTTCGCGGCGCAGCCCCTTTTGCTTTCCGGTTCCCGCCGCCGCGAGGCGGCGGGAACCACCGCCAGGATCAGAAGTCGTAGCGGGCGGTGAAGCGGAAGTAGCGCGGGGTCGAGTAGTTCAGTTCCTGCCCGTACAGCGGGTTATAGTCGTTGCTGCCGCGATGCGGGGCCGCCGTGTAGCGCGAGTAGTAGCTGCCGGCCACCTGGCGGTTGAGCACGTTGATGACGTCCGCCTGCAGGGTCAGCCCTTCCAGCCAGCGCGGGGCATAGGCCACGTTGAGGCCCAGGTTGAAGGTCCACGGCGTCTCGCCGTGCGAGCCGCGCGGCGACGGGCCGTAGTCGTCCGACGGCGGCACGTAGCCGGGGCTGGACGGATCGGTGCCGGTGCCGGGCAGGCCGCAGTACCAGTAGTAGGCGCCGTTGTACAAGCCCGGGTCGGGCGTGGGATACATGCTGGTGCAGTTGCGCGGGCGGCCGGAGGCCATGGTCAGCGTCGCGCCGGTGCGCCATTCCGGGGTCCATTGCAGGTAGCCGAACGCCTTGATCTGGTGGGCGCGGTGGTTCGGCAGCACGCCGTTGGCGCCCTGCATCAGCTGCGGCAAGTCCCAGTCCTGGGTCACCGACACGTCCGACTGGCCGCCGGAACCGATGTCGAGATCGGAGGCGAGCTGGCCCTCGGTATTGCCGTAGTTGCGCGAGAAGGTGTACTCGACCTTGCCGTACCAGCGCTCGGTGCGCTTCTCCAGGAACAGGTCGAGCGCGTAGTACTTGCGCTTGAGCTTGGGCAGCTCCAGGTCGGCCGCGGAGTAGTGCACCAGCTCGAA
The DNA here is from genome assembly GCA_003505795.1 of Lysobacteraceae bacterium. GTDB lineage: Bacteria > Pseudomonadota > Gammaproteobacteria > Xanthomonadales > Xanthomonadaceae > UBA8801. The sequence goes on from DNXT01000122.1 coordinate 2,869, forward strand.
GCTGCCGTCGTCCTGCTCCTGCCAGAAGCTGTTGCCCTCGCCCGGGTTGAACAGGAAGCAGGCGCCGCCCAGCGCGGGGGTGCAGGTATCGTCGATCGCGCTCTTGAGCTCGCGGTAGGTCAGCTTGGCGCCCCAGCTCATGTCGTGGGCCAGCGCCTGCTCCATGCCGAGGATGTATTCGTCCTGGTAGTGCGACTTGATGCCGACCGCCGCCAGCGTGCGCGGGTCCGGCGCCTCGCCGCATTCCCGGTTGGAGGAGATCGCGTTGCCGGAACAGACGTAGCCGAGGCCGGCGTCGACCGGGATCGCGCTCAGGCCGGTCGGCGCGCCGGTGTTGGGGTCCACGCCGGTGTAGGTGAAGTACTCGCTGGTGATCAGCGAACCGGAGGCGGCGCGCACGGCGACGTTGTTGGGGATGGCCAGGTGGTAGCGACCGGCGTTGCCGAACAGCTTCAGCGACGAATCGCCGTGCACGTCCCACACCGCGCCCAGCCGCGGCGCCAGCTGGTGGCGCTGGCTGATGTACTTCTCGCCGGTGCCGGTGTAGTTGCTGAACTGCTCGTTGCGCAGGCCCAGCGACAGCAGCAGGGAGTCGGTGACCTGCCAGCGGTCCTCGATGTACTGCGCCGCCTGCTCGGTCTTCGGCCGCGCCAGCTGGGTGCTGTAGTAGCGGTAGACGTAGTAGCCGTCGGCACCCAGGCCGCCGGCGCTGGCCGGCGAGCCGACCCCGTGCGAGGCATCCAGCGCGACATTGGGATTGGTCGAGCGGCCGTAGATCCAACCGTAGCCGCCGGGATAGGTCGAGCCGACCAGCGACTCGGCGTCCTGGCGGTCGTAGCCGAAGCGCAGCTCGTGGTTGCCCAGGCGCCAGGTGATGTCCAGGCGACCGCCCTCGGTCTCGTCGAACTCGCCGTCGGCGCGCACCGTCGAGGTCGAGGACTGGCAGCTGGTGTAGTTCAGGCCCGGCGCGCGCGCGGTGGCGCTGGCGCTGATGTAGGGGCAGCTCGGGTCGTAGTTGTACAGGTCCTGCGAGTGCTCGATCTTCTGCCGGCCGTACAGCGCCGACAGCGTCAGCGTGTCGGTCAGGTAGCCGGTGTACTTGGCGATGTAGAGCTTGGCGTCGTCCTTGGTCTGGACCCCGCCGTTCTGGGTGTCGCCGTGGCTGAAGTCGCCGTAGCTGAAGGCGTAGTAGTCGGCGTCGTACTTGGTCACGTCCGATACGCCGGTGAATTCCAGCAGGTGATTGTCGGTGATGTTCCAGTCCACCTTGGCCATCCAGCGCGGATAGTCGTAGCTGTACTGGTTCCAGCCGTTGTTGAGGTTGGCCGCCGAGGCGTTGGTGGCGTAGCGGACGCTGGTGCCCTCGGTCTTGGTGGTTTCCACGTTGCCGTAGAAGAACAGCTTGTCCTTGATCAGCGGGCCGCTGCCGTAGACGCCAGTGGTCTGCGACCAGGACAGGTTGCGGTCGCGGTAGGTGTAGAGCTTGCCGTCGGTCTGGTAGGCCGGCCCGCGCGGGTCGTCGGACGGGAAGTGGCCGGTGTCGGGGTACATCGAGTCGCGCGGCGAGGCGCGCAGGCCTTCGGGCGTCCAGATGGTGTAGACGCCGGCCTTCCACTCGTTGCTGCCGCGCTGGGTGACGATGTTGACCACGCCGCCGGTGGAGCGGCCGAACTCGGCGCCGTAGCCGCCGGTCAGGGTCTGCTGCTGGGCGACCGATTCGTAGGGCAGCGTGTAGAAGCCGATCGAGGTCAGCGGGTTGGTCACCGCGTAGCCGTTGATGTAGTAGGCGTTCTCGGAAGCGGCCGAACCGCCGAAGCTCGGGGTGCCGCTGTAGCTGCTGCTGGCGATCGCGCCCGGCGCCAGCAGCGCCACCGCGGTGATGTCGCGCGGCACCGGCAGCTTCTGCATCTGCTCGTAGGTGAAGACGGTGCGGGTATCGACCTGCGAGATGTCGATCGGAGGCGCCGAGGAGGCGCGCACCTCGATCCGGTCCAGGTCCTGAGCGGCGACGCTGCCGGCGAACGACACCTCGGTGCCGCTGGCGATGTTGACCGCCACCTCCTCGTGCACGCCGACCTCCACGCCGCCGC
>DNXT01000305.1:0-265 GCA_003505795.1 Lysobacteraceae bacterium
GGGCGCGCCCGTCGCCCGCAGCGCGCTTGCCGAGATGGCCTCGCCCAGCGACGGGGCGTCCGCGTCCAGATGCACCGCCCAGTAGCCGGCGGCGCCGAGCACCACTCCCGCCAGCAGCAGCCACAGGGTCTTCACCGGCCCAGGGCCCGCTGACGCCATTGGGGCAGGACACCGCGACCCGAAGGGCCGCGCCCGGATGTGCCATCACTCGGTTCTCTTGTCGGCATAAGCTCCCCTCGCTCTCCCTTGCCCCGCACGCGCCCAG
>DNXT01000305.1:497-4833 GCA_003505795.1 Lysobacteraceae bacterium
CCTTGCCCCGCACGCGCCCAGGCGTGGCGGGGCCTGCTCCAACCGCGTCGGCAGACTCTACTCCTGCATCACCACCGGCACCGACGCATCCACCGCATCGGCCACGCGCCGCGCATCCCAGTTGGTCATGCGCACGCAGCCATGCGACTCGGTCTTGCCGATGTGGCTCGGTTCGGGAGTGCCGTGCAGGCCGTAGTGCGGCTTGGAGATGTCGATCCAGACCACGCCGACCGGGTTGTTGGGACCCGGCGGCAAGGTCGCCTTGCTGTCGCCGGCCTTGGCATCCCAGAACAGCTTGGGGTTGTAGTGGAACTTGGGATCGCGCGACACGCCGAGGATCTTCCAGCGGCCGATCGGCAGCGGATCGTGCTTGCTGCCCGACGATACCGGCACCTGCGCGATCACCTTGTCCTGGTCGTCGAACAGCCGCAGCGTCGACTCGGACTTGTCGATCACCAGCCGCGCCGGCTTGGGCAGCGGCGCAGGATCGCCGATGTTGGGTACCTGGATCTCGCTGCCGGCACGGCTCAGGTCGACGCCGGGATTGAGCGTGCGCAGCAGCTTGGGGGATGCATGGAAACGCTCGCCCAGCGCCTCCTCGACCGACGCGTAGCCCAGCGCCGCCAGCTTGGCCTGCTCGGCCGGGCGCTTGGGCACCGGCTGGAACGGGCCGGCCACGTCCTGCCCGGTCAGCGTGTAGCGCGCCAGGGGCGGCGTGGCGTCCGCCTGCAGCGCCTGCCAGGTGGCGTCGTCGAGCTCGCCGCTGGCCTGGAGCCCGTGCGCGGCCTGGAAGCCGGCGACCGCGCGGCGCTGGTTGGAGCCGATCTCGCCGTCGATCTCGCCCGGGGAGAAGCGCGCCCGATCCAGCAGCACCTGGGCGTGCAGGTTGGAACGCGCGTCGATGGCGATCGGCGGCGGCGCGGCGGCGGCGGGTTCGGCCGCTTGGGCCTGGGCGGCGATCGACATCCAGGGCAGGACGAGCAGCAGGACCATGCGGTACGGAGAAGAGGACATCGGTGACTCCAGCGGCGTTTTCGCCAGCCTGACCCTCGCGCTGCGCAGCAGGCGTGAAGTCGCTTGCTGGCAGCTGACTGGCTCAGCCGGCGGCGGTACGCCGCAGTGCATGCCGCAGCAGCCGCGCCTGCAGCCTTTCGCCCAGGCCGCGCGGGGCCTGCAACTGCATGCGTTGCAGCGCGTCGCGGTGCGACGCGTCGTCGCCGCCGCCGCGCTCGACCAGGGCGGCGAGCAGGGTGCGCGCCTTCCCGGTGCTGGTCGCGGTGCGTGCCTTGAGCCAGCCGAGCGCACCCAGCAGCCGTTGCTCGGTCCCGGTGAAGTCGCTGCCGAGCGGATAGTCGGGCAGGGTGCCGTCGCGGCGATACGGCGCCAGCGCCGCCGATACCGCCGCCGGCGTGTTGCCGCGCCAGGCCTCGGGCGCCGCCTGCGCGCCTGCGAGCTTGCGCGCCGCCCTGGCCGGCTCGACCAGCTCGCGCTGGAAGCGTGCGTCGCAGATCGAGGCCATCGCCAGCACGCACTCCTCGTCGGTCAGGCCGCGCAGGTCGGCGATGCCGTACTCGTTGATGTACAGGTCGCGCAGATGGCGCGGGATCGTGGTGTGGCCGTAGTTCCATCGCAGGTTGGAGACGACGCGGCCGTGCTCGCTGCGCACCGCGCGGAACATCAGGATGCTGCGTGCATCGGCGAGCGCATGCGCCATCGCCACGAAGTTGTACTGGCCGCCGACGCCGGAGACCACGCGGCCGTCCTCCAGGCCGTCGGAAGCGGCGGCGCCGAGCCCGGTGGCGATCATGCAGGTGTTGAAGAAGCGCGCGTCGCGCCGCTGCAGGCGTTCCAGCGCCTCGTTGCCGCCGTACAGCTGGTTGATCTCGCTGATGCGGCGCATGCCGATCGCGCGCCGCTGGCCGTCGTCCAGTTCGCGCAGCCAGCGGTAGAAGTCGGGCGAGCCGAGATAGAACGCGCCGTGCAGGAACTCGCCTTCCTGCTCCAGCCGCGCCCTGTCGCCGGCATCGGCGCTGCCGGCGTCCAGCCGCTGCATCAATCCCAGGTCGTCGTGCACCTTGCGCCGGATCACCCCGGTCTCCACCAGGCGCTTGAAGCCCTCGTTGAGCATTTCGCTGCAGCCGTACAGGCCGGCCTCGAACGGATCGAGGCCGCCGCTCTCGATCACCGCCGGGTGCCGCTCGATGCCCGGCGCCAGCGCCTGCAGCACGCGGCGGTAGGTCGGGTTGTCGGTGTGGCGCAGGACCAGCGCGTGGCTGAGCGCATCGGCCAGGGCGCCGATGCCGATCTGCAGCGTGCCGCCGTCGCGGACCAGCGTGCTCGCATACAGGCCGATGGCGTAGTCGACGTCGCCGACCGGCTGCCGCGGCAGTCCGAACAGCGCGGGATAGGGGCCGGGCGGGGCAAGGACCAGGTCGAAGAAGCCCGGATCCACCGCCGCGGTGCCGCCGATCCAGGGCAGCTGCGGGTCGATCTCGGCCACCAGCAGCGGCCGTGGCAGCCCGCGCGCCTGGATCGCATCGAGCAGGTCCTGGGTGATGTCGTTGTTGCACGAGAACGACAGCCGCGTGCCGCCGGGCTCGCGCGCCATCTTCTGCACGATCAGGTTGGGCGCGCGCTGCGCCACCGCGGCGGCGGCCATCGTGTAGTTGAGGCTGGTGTAGCTGCTCTGCGCCTGCCGCGAGCGCAGCAGGGCGCCGGACTGCATGTAGAACTCCTCGACCCGGACGTGCGCGGGCAGCCGGTCGCCGAGCATCGCGTCCACGTAGGCCAGCCGCGGGAAATCCTCGCCGAAGTGGCGGGCGGCGAACGGGTTGAGGAAGCGTCCTTCGAGTCCGCCGGCGGCGGCGGGCGGGTTCAGCGACAGCGCGGTGTAGAGCTGCAGCGGCCGCGCCGGGTCGGCGGCGACCCGCGCGTACAGCGCATTGAGCAGGCGGTGCGGCTTGCCGATGCCGAGCGGTGCGCCGATGCGCAGGCCGCCGTTGATGCGCTGCAGGATTTGGTCAACGGCGAGCTCGATGTCGTCGATGGATTGGCTCATGCCGGCAGCCTAGCCGATATGGCGTGGCTGCGACGACACGCCGCTTCTGCGCTTATGCTGCGGAGCGTCCAGGGACAGGAGCAATGCGTGGTCTCGTATGCGGAACGGAGTGCAAGGGCGTCCTCGCCGCGGGCCGGATCGCTGCATCGGGCCGGCATGCTGGCGGCGGCCTCCCTTCTGGCGGCCTGCGCCAGCGTGTCGGAGCCGGCGGCGACGCGGCAGGACCTGGTCCGGCAGCAGATGCTGCCGCCGCAGGCGCCCACCGGTACCTGATTAGCGTCGAGTGCCAGCATCCCTACTCCCCGTCGGGAGAAGGTGCCCCGAAGGGGCGGATGAGGGTACGGGCGAAGCCTAGTGCAGGTGGACATCGCGAGGGCTCCGCCCCCGTACCCTCACCCCAACCCCTCTCCCGGTGGGAGAGGGGCTTTGCTCGCTAACGCCCGATGCTAATCAGGTACCGGCAAAGCAGTCCATGCGCCATCACCGCTACAGCATCTCCGGCTTGAACAGGCGTCGCCGCGAGATGTCCGGGCCGGACACCATGAACCGGCCGTCGCCGCGGTAGTGCACGGTCTGCGGGAGCTTCGGCACGCGCGCGACATGCGCCTTCACCACTTCCCAGATGAAGAGGTCGTAGCCGCGGACCTGGCTGTCGTCGTGCAGGCGGCATTCGAAGCTGGAGTGGCACTGGTCGATCAGCGGCGCCTGCACCGCGCTGCCCGGCGTGGTGGTGAGCCCGAACGCCTCGAACTTGTCGATCTCCGCGCCGCTGCTGTTGCCGATGCGGACCACGCTGTCGACCAGCTCCGCGCCGGGCAGGTTGATCACGCATTGCCGGCTGCGCAGCGCCAGCGCGTGGCTGTGGTTGCCGCGCGAAATGCAGCAGGCCAGCAGCGACGGCGAGAATTCCAGCACCATGTACCAGCCCATCGTCATGACGTCGCGCTGGCCGCGGTGCTGGGTGCTCACCAGCACGATCGGTCCGGGCTCGAGGAAGCGGCGGACCTGTTCGACCGGGAAGTCGTGCTTGCGGTAGCGTTTCATGCGCACTCCTGGCGGGGATGCGGACACAGCATGGCGCGGTGCCGGTGAGCCGCCCGTGCAGGGGCGCGGCTCTGGTGCCGCGTTCGCATGCGGATGCGGTGCACGGCGCTAAGGCGTGTCATCGATTCCCGGCAGGAGCGAGCCAGTGCCGTGGTTGAACCTGGCGCAGGCCGATGCCCGCTACTGCAGGCAGGGAGCACTTCTATCTTCCCTTCCCCCGCAAGCGGGGGAAGG
>DNXT01000305.1:5004-9958 GCA_003505795.1 Lysobacteraceae bacterium
ACCCCCCCGCCCCTGGGGGGGGGGGGGGGGCGGTCGAAGGGCGGATGGGGGCGCTTCGTTGAAAACGATCCAGAATGGGTGTCGCGATGGCTCGCCCTGCCTGCGCATGGCGAAGCCTTCGTCATCGTTGTCGCTCGCCCGTCACTGCGGCGTCCCCTCATCCGGCGCTTCGCCCCCTCTTCTCCCGCAAGCGGGAGAAGAGGGGGCTGCTTGTGCCCTGTTGATTTCCTTGGTGCACGACCTGCGACCCCGAGGACGCTCGTCCCGCAAGCGGGAGGAAGGAAACATGCCCTCGTGATCATGGGTAGGGAACCGACGGCACACCCTAGTCGAGCACGTGGACGGTATCGGCGATCCGCCGTACCTCGTCGGGGTGATGGCTGACGTAGAGCATCGGCAGGCGGATCTCGTCGCGCACGCGCTGCAGGTAGGGGATCAGTTCCTCGCGCCGGTCCTGGTCGAGCGCCGACAGCGGCTCGTCGAACAGCAGCAGCGCCGGCTGCGACAGCAGGGCGCGGCCGATCGCGACCCGCTGGGCCTCGCCGCCGGAAAGATTGCGCGGCCACCGCGCCAGCAGCGCCTGGATGCCGAGCAGCGCCACCACGTCGTCGAAGTGGAAGCTCGGCGCGTGGCTGGACGCGTGGCGGCCATAGCGCAGGTTGCCGCGCACATCCAGGTGCGGGAACAGCCGCGCCTCCTGGAACACGTAGCCGATGCGGCGCTGGTGCACCGGCAGGTCGAGCCGGCGGGCGCTGTCGAACAGCGCCCGGCCGTCGACCGTGATGTGGCCGCTGGCCGGGCGGACCAGCCCGGCGATGGCGTTGAGCACGCTGGTCTTGCCCGCGCCGGAGCGCCCGACCAGCGCGACCACGCGCGCCTGCTCGCGGATGCGTACCTGGCGCTGGAACCGGCCGAGCCGCAGCTGGATGTCGAGATCGAGCATCGGCCGCGCCTGTTGCGCAGGATCCACCCGCGGCGTCGCGGTCGGGGCAGTATGCGGCATGGTTCAGTCCTCCCCGTGCAGGCGGTGCCGTCGCACCAGCCATTCGGACAGCAGCAGTGCCGCCAGCGAGATCGCCAGCGCCACCCCGGCCAGGCGCCAGATGCCCGATTCCATGCCCGGCACCTGCAGCAGCCCGTAGATCGCCGAGGACAGGGTCTGGGTCTCGCCCGGAATGTTGGAGACGAAGGTGATGGTCGCGCCGAACTCGCCCAGCGCCTTGGCGAAGGCGAGCACCGTGCCGGCGACCAGCCCCGGCCAGGCCAGCGGCAGGGTGATGGTGAAGAACACCCGCAGCGGCGCGGCGCCGAGCGTGGCCGCGGCCGCCTCCAGGCGCCGGTCGGTGGCCTCGATCGAGAGCCGGATCGAGCGCACCATCAACGGGAAGCCCATGATCGCGCAGGCCAGCGCGGCGCCGGTCCAGCGGAAGGCGAACTGGATGCCGAGCGTGTCCAGCAGCCAGCGCCCGAGCACGCCCTGGGTGCCCAGCAGCACCAGCAGCGCATAGCCGGTGACCACCGGCGGCATCACCAGCGGCAGGTGCAGCAGCGCGTCGAACAGGGACTTGCCGAAGAAGCGGCGACGCGCCAGCAGCCAGCCGCAGGCGACGCCGAAGGGGAGGCTGGCCAGCGCCGCCACCGTCGCCACCTTCACGCTCAGCGCGATGGCGGTCAGCTCCTCCGGCGCGAACAAGGCCAAGCGCCCGCCTCAGTCCTGCAGCGAGAAGCCGCGCCGCACGAAGATGGCCTTGGCCGGGGCGCTGCCCAGCCACTGCACGAACGCCGGCGCGGCCGGGTTGGCGCTGCCCTTGAGCGGTGCGACCGGGTACACGATCGGGTCGTGGCTGCTGGCCGGGAACGTGGCCACCACACGGACCTTGGCGTCGGCCTGCGCGTCCGAGCCGTAGACGATGCCCAGCGATGCCTCGCCGCGGGCGACCAGCATCAGCGCCGCGCGCACGCTTTCCGATTCGGCCAGCTTGTTGCTCACGCTGTCCCACTGGCCGAGCTTCTGCAGCGCCGCCTTGGCGTACTTGCCGGCCGGCACGCTGCTGGTCTGTCCCACCGCCAGCCGTCCGTGCTCGCCCAGGGCCTGCGCGATCGCGCCCGGCCGGGCCGGATCCACCTCGACCGTGCTCGCCGCCGGCGCCACCAGCACCAGGGTGTTGCCGAGCAGGTTGCGGCGCTGGGCCGGGTCGACCTGCTGGCGCTGCTGCAGGTAGTCCATCCATTCCAGGTCGGCGGACATGAACACGTCGGCCGGGGCGCCCTGTTCGATCTGGCGCGCCAGCGTCGAGCTCGCCGCATAGGACACGCGCACCGGCGTGCCGGTGGCCTGCTGGTAGGCCGCGGCGGCCTCGTCCATCGATTCCTTCAGGCTGGCGGCGGCGAACACCGTCAGCGGAGATTGCGCGTGGGCCAGCACGGGCAGCGCGAGCGCCAGTGCGCACAGCAGGCGTTTGAACCAGGACATGGGGCGGACTCCTGAGAGGCGGGAGTCGCAATTCTAAATCTATATAACGGTCCGGTATCGCCCTGGATCAGTCTTTCAGCGATCGATGCAGGCCGCCCTGGATATTGGCCTCCACCGCCGGCCGCATCAGGCGCGGCTCGGGCAGCGTGGCGTCGCGGGCCCGGCGCTGCGCGACGAAGCCGGCCTCGTCGATGCCGTCGCGCACGTGGATGTTGGCGCGGCGCTGCTCGCCGATGCTGGTCTGGCAGGCCACCGCGCGGCCGCCGGGGCCGTAGTCGTGGCAGACGAACACCCGGGTGTCGTCGGGCAGCGCGTAGAGCCGCTGGATCGACCGGAACAGCTGCGCGGCGTCGCCGCCCGGGAAATCGCAGCGTGCGCTGCCGCCGTCGGGCATGAACAGCGAGTCGCCGGGGAACAGCGCATCGCCGATCAGGTAGGCGACGCCGTCCGGCGTGTGCCCCGGCACCGCGATCACCCGGCAGGCGGTCTGGCCCAGCAGGAAGGCGTCGCCGTCGGCGAACAGGCGGTCGAACTGCGAGCCGTCGGCCTGGAACGCGGCCGACAACGCGTAGCGCGGCGCGAACGTGCGCTGCACCTGGCGGATGCCTTCGCCGATCGCCAGGGTGGCCTGCGGGCACTGCCGCTTGAGCCAGTGCCTGGCCGAGACGTGGTCGGCATGCGCGTGCGTCTCCAGCAGCCAGCGCACGCGCCAGCCGCGGCGCTGCACCTCGGCCAGCAGCGCCTGCGCCGGCGCGCCCGACAGCGTCTCCACCCCGCGCAGCCGGCGCTCGATGGTGCGGGTCTTGCGACTGGCGTCGCCCAGGCTCTTGCCGACGGTGTTGATCTGCTTCTCGGCCTTCTCGAGGATGCCGGCGAACTTGCCGAACTCGCCCTTGACCGCGCCGAGCAGGCTCCAGACCTCGCTGGAGCGCTTCTCGATCGCCAGCGTGCGGAAGCCCATCTGCAGACTGTTGAGCAGCGCGGTCAGCGTGGTCGGGCCGGCGATCACCACCCGGTGCTCGCGCTGCAGCAGGTCGACCAGGCCGGGGCGGCGGATGGTCTCGGCGTACAGGCCCTCGGTGGGCAGGAACATCACCGCGAAATCGGTGGTGGCCGGCGGCAGGATGTACTTGTCGCCGATCGACTTGGCCTGCACCCGGATCGCGCGCTCCAGCTGCGTGCCGATCGCCCCGATCTGCTCAAGGTCGCCCTGCTCCTGGGCATCGAGCAGGCGCTCGTAGTCCTCGCGCGGGAACTTGGCGTCGATCGGCAGCCACACCGGCGCATCGTCGTCGCCGCGGCCGGGCAGGCGCACCGCGAAGTCGACCGCCTCGGCGCTGTCGCCGCGCAGCCGCACGCTGCGCGCGTACTGGTCCTGGGTCAGGGTCTGCTCGAGGATGTTGTCCAGCTGCACCTCGCCCCAGCCGCCGCGGCTCTTGACGTTGCTCAGCACCCGCTTGAGGTCGCCGACGCCGGTGGCCAGCTGCTGCATCTCGCCGAGCCCGCGCTGGACCTGCTCCAGGCGCTCGGAGACCAGCTTGAACGAGGAGTCCAGGCGCGTGTTGAGGGTGCTCTGCAGCTTCTCGTCGACGGTCTGGCGCATCTGTTCGAGCTTCTGCGCGTTGTCGCCCTGCAGCGCCTTGAGCTGCTGCTCGAGGGTGGCGCGCATCTCGCCGATGCGCTGCTCGTTGCGCTGGGTCAGCTCGTTGAGGCGCTGGCCGAGCGCATCGGCGAAGCGCTGCTGCGACTGGCCGGCCTCGGCGCGGGTCTTGCGGGCATCCTCGCTGACCGCCTCGCGCAGCGCCGCCATGTGCGCGTCGCTGCGCGCGATCAGCTCGGTCAGCTGCTGGCCGAACGCCTGGATGCGCGCTTCCTGCTGCTGGCCGAAGCTCTCCAGCTGGGCGCGCACGTCGACCAGGCGCTGGTTGAGCAGCTCGCCGGTGCGCTGCTGGGTCGCCGCCGATTCCTCGCGCGCCTTGCGCGCGTCCTCGCCCAGCGCCTCGCGCAGCAGGTCCAGGCGCTGGTCGGTGCGCGTCGACAGCTCGGCCAGGTTGCGCGCGAACACCTCCAGCCGCGCCTCCTGCTGGCGCGCCAGCCCCTCCAGCTGCTCGCGCAGTTCGCCGCGGCCGCTGCGCTGCTCCTCGCGCAGCGCCTGCTCGAGCCGGGCGTTGTCGGAACGCCGCAGCAGCACCGCCAGCTGCAGCACCAGCACGGCACAGACCAGGCCGATCAGGATCAGGAATTCGGATTGCATGGGCGACAGTGTAGCGGCCGCCGTCTCATCCGCTGCGCCGCCGCCCGCCGTGCCGGAAAGGCCGCCTACACTGGGCTTCCGCCCCTGCTCGCTCTCCCCATGCTCGAACTGTTCGGCCGTTCCGCCTCGATCAACGTGCGCAAGGTGCTGTGGCTGCTCGACGAGCTGGGGCTGGCGCACGTCCGGCACGGCGCCGACGCCGCGCTCGATCCGGCGCTGCTGCGCGC
>DNXT01000305.1:10187-10583 GCA_003505795.1 Lysobacteraceae bacterium
ATCCGGCGCTGCTGCGCGCGCTCAATCCCAACGCGCTGGTGCCGGTGCTGCGCGACGGCGGCTTCGTGCTGTGGGAGTCCAACACGATCTGCCGCTACCTGGCCGCGCGCGAACGCCGCGGCGACCTGCTGCCGGCCGAGCCGCGGCACCGCGCCCGGGTCGAGCAGTGGATGGACTGGCAGGCCACCGAGCTCAACGGCGCCTGGCGCTACGCGTTCATGGCCACGGTGCGGCGCAGTCCGGCCCACGCCGATCCCGCCGCGATCGCCGCCAGCGTGGCGGCCTGGAACGCCGCGATGGCGATCCTCGACGCGCAGCTGGCGCGCGCCGGCGCCTGGGTGCTCGGCGACACCTTCACCCTGGCCGACATCGTGCTCGGGCTGTCGGTGCAGCGCT
>DNXT01000072.1 GCA_003505795.1 Lysobacteraceae bacterium
GGCCACCCGCCGGGCCAGGTAGCGATGCCCGCGCAGCGGCCGCGACAGCGGTCGCCACGCCTCGTCCGCTTCCGCCGCCATCGCGTCCAGCTCGCCGCGCACGTCTGCGCGGATGCAATCGACGTGGATGTGCAGCTGTTCCTGCGAGCGCCCGTGCGGCGAGTTCAGCGCGAGGCTGAGATACCGCCGCGGCACCTGGCGGCCGAGCGCCTGCTCTACGAACGAGCGCGCCTGCCATGCCGCGGCGAAGTAATTGGGCGAACCCGGCTGCAGCAGCTGCGGGTCCTCGATGCCGGTGACCCGGTCGATCGGCAGCAGCAGGTACTGGAAATCGCCGTGCGCGTCCTTCAGCACCGCCGAGCGCCGCTGCGGCTGCGGCCAGACCGCGACGCAGTCCAGCGCGCGTGGCCTGTCGGCGGCCAGGCAATGCGCGTTGACGATACGCCACAGCGCGCCGGGATCGGCCGCATGGCGGATGCGCGGCGTGCCCGCGCAGGCGCCGAGCAACAGCAGGACCAGCAGGACCAGCAGGACCAGCAGCGGCAACAGCGTACTTCTGGACTTCAACGACGACTCCGGGGTTCTCATCGGCGGCATCATGATAGTCGGCGCGGTACCACCGCCGCATGTCGGCGCATGGCTTTGTGCACATCCCCGCGCGCGCGTACGCCACTAGCATCGGTCCGCTGGCTTCCGCGCTCCGCTCCCCGAGGTTTACCTTCCATGAATTTCCCGTTGTGCCGTGCCGCGCTCTGCGGCGCCCTGCTGCTCTGCGCGTCCGCCGCGTTCGCCGCCGACAAGCCCGCCGCCGAGGAAAAACCCGCCGCGGCCGCCCCCGCACCATTGCCGGCCGACGCCTCGGTGCGGCAATCGACCCGCATCGACGGCCGCTCGATCGGCTATACCGCCACCGTCGGCACGCTGCCGGTGCGCGATGCGCAGGGCAAGACCACCGGCGAGGTGGTGTTCACCGCCTACACCGTCGAGGGCAAGGACCGACCGGTCACGTTTGCGCTCAACGGCGGTCCCGGCGCGGCATCGGTATACCTCAACCTCGGCGCGATCGGCCCCAAGGTGGTGAGCTTCGGCGGCGAGGGCGACAGCGCGTCGGCACCGGCCACGCTGCGCGACAACCCGGGCAGCTGGCTGGACTTCACCGACCTGGTGTTCATCGACCCGGTCGGCACCGGCTTCAGCCGCGCGCTGGTCGGCGAGGACGAGGCCAAGAAGCAGTTCTACAACCCCAAGGCCGACGTCGAGTACCTGTCGCGCGCGATCTACGACTGGCTGCTGAAGAACCGCCGCCTGCAGGCGCGCAAGTACCTGGTCGGCGAGAGCTACGGCGGCTTCCGCGGCCCGCGCATCACCCATTACCTGCAGACCCGGCTGGGCGTGGCGATGAACGGCGTGGTGCTGGTGTCCCCGTACCTGAATCCCACCCTGGACGACAACGGCGACGTCTCGCCGCTGGCATGGATGCTCACGCTGCCGACGATCGCCGCCGCGCACCTGGAACGCCAGGGCCAGCTGACCGATGCCAACATGCGCGAGGTGATCGAGTACACCCGCGGCGACTACGCCACCGCGCTGATGAAGGGCCGCTCGGACCCACCGGCGACCGAGGCGATGATCCAGCGGGTCACGCGCATGACCGGGCTCGATCCGGTCTACGTCCGCCGCGCCGGCGGCCGCCTGGAAACCCAGGCCTACCTGCGTGAGGTGTTCCGCGACAAGGGCACCCTCGGCAGCCGCTACGACGCCAACGTCACCGCCTTCGATCCGTTCCCCAACGACCCGGAGCAGCGTGCCAACGACCCGCTGCTGGACAGCATCATTGCCCCGACCACCACCGCGATGGTCGATTTCGTCACCCGCGTGGTCGGCTGGAAGGTCGATGCGCGCTACCAGGCCCTGAACTACGACGTGAATCGGCTGTGGGACTGGGACGACGAGCTGCGCAAGGGCGCGGTCACCCAGCTGCGCCAGGCGGTGGCGATCGATCCGCGGCTGCGCGTGCTGATCGCGCACGGCTGGAACGACCTGTCGTGCCCGTTCATGGGCTCGGTGCTGACCGTCGACCAGATGCCGGCGATGGGCAGCGATCCGCTGCGGGTGCAGGTGCGCGAGTACCCCGGCGGGCACATGTTCTACAGCCGCCCCGACAGCCAGGCCGCGTTCCGGCATGACGTGCGGGCGATGTATCAGCCGTAAGTCGCAGGCACGCCCGCCGCAGCTGTGGGAGGGGCTTCGGCCCCAATGGCTGAGGAAGCCCCTCCCACGCCGGGATCAGGCCCAGCCGGCCATCTCGAACAGCCGCAGGATCAGGTAGGCGACGCCGCCGGCGGCCGGAATCGTCAGGATCCAGGCCCAGACGATGCGCTCGATGACGCCGATGCGCAGCGAACGCGGATTCTTGGCGAAGCCCACGCCCATGATCGCGGTCGAGATGCTGTGGGTCGTGGAGACCGGCATGCCGAAATGCGCGGCGAGCGTCAGGATCGTGGCCGAACTGGTCTCCGCCGCGAAACCGTGGATCGGATGCAGCTTCACCATCTTGTGGCCGAGGGTCTTGATGATCTTCCAGCCGCCGGACGCCGTACCGGCCGCCATCACGAAGGCGCAGGTCAGCACGATCCACATCGGGATCGCATTGCCGCCGGACGAGGCCGGATGCAGGAACGACAACCACGACGGCAGGTCGTCCAGCGCGCCGACCGACTGCGCACCGAGCAGCGTCATCGCGATGATGCCCATGGTCTTCTGCGCGTCGTTGTGGCCGTGGGCGTAGCCCATGTACGCGGCCGAGGCGATCTGCGCCTTGCCGAAGAACGCGTTGACCCAGCGCGGCCGCGCCAGCCGCCCGATCGGGCCGCCCAGCTTGGCCATGCCGGCGATGATCGCCCACAGCAGCAGCATCACGATCACGCCGAGGATGAAGCCGGCGATCGGCGAGGTGATCATCGGCACGAACACCTTCCACAGCAGGCCCTTGTTCTTGGCCCAGTCGCCGACGCTCTGCGACCAGATCAGCGCGTCCCAGTTGTTGTGCGCGGCGGCCAGGCCGGCGCCGCACAGGCCGCCGATCAGCGCATGCGAGGACGAGGACGGCAGCCCCTTCCACCAGGTGATCAGGTTCCAGATGATTCCGCCGAGCAGCGCGCACAGGATCACCTGCGGCGTCACCTCGACCACGTCGGTGTTGAGCAGGCCCGAGGCGATGGTCAGCGCCACCGCGGTGCCGGTGAGCGCGCCGATCAGGTTCATGCCCGCGGCCAGCATCACCGCCCAGCCGGGGGACAGCACCTTGGTCGCCACCACCGTGGCGATGGAGTTGGCGGTGTCGTGGAAGCCGTTGATGAACTCGAACACGAGCGCGGCCAGGATCACCACGAGGACCAGGGTCAGCATCGCGACGGCCCCATCGAGTCAAGGGGACGGGGGGCGCGCAAGCACGGCTTTCCGGCACCGGCGCAGCCGATGCCCCCGTTTCCGCGGCCGGAAAGGCCAAAGGCCGGCGTCATGGCCATCAGCTGTTCTTGAGCACGATCTGGTACACCACCACGCCGGCCTCGCGGCAGCGGTCGATGGCCTTCTCGAGGATTTCGAAGAACTCCTTGAGCAGGAACATCTGCAGGTTGTCCAGGCGGCCGGAGTAGATGTCGCGGTACAGCTCCAGCATCAGCCGGTCCGCCTCGTTCTCCAGCATCCGCAGCTTGTCGTTGAGCGCGGTCATCTTGTCGATGTTCATGTGCGGCAGCTCGCGCACCATCTCCACCACCACCGCCGCCGCCTGCTCCAGCATCGCCGCGCGCGGGGCGAAGTCGATGTTCTCCAGGTGCTGGGTCGCCAGCGAGTAGCGGTCGGCGAACTTCTCGACCTGCTTGGGAATCTTGTACAGCGCCGAACCCAGCGCCTCGATGTCCTCGCGCTCGATCGGGGTCATGAAGCTGTCGACCAGGGCCTGGCCGATCTTGTCCGAGGCCGCGCGCTCGCGCAGGCGGGCCAGCTTGAACGCATCGAGCGCGGGCTGCCGGTCGGACTCGCGCATCATCGCGTGCAAGGCCTTGGTGCTGTCATAGGCGGCTTCGGCCGCCTCGTCCAGCAGCGCATAGAACTGCTTGCCGGAACCGAAGATGGTCTGCAACGAGAACATGGAAAAGGACATCCTGCCGTCTCGGGAGGGACGGCGCCGGGCCGAATTATGACGGTTTGATGACCCATCTGGGTATCCGGGGGGCGGGCCGGCGCCGTCTTCACGGGGGAAACGCGCCGGCGCAGCGAAGCTGGCCGGGATTTTGCTACCATGCACCCGCGCGCCCCCGGGGCGCGCTTCTATGGACGACGACCCTATATCCCCGCCCCGCCGCCCCGCCTCCGCGCGTGCCGGCCTCCGCAGCACCACGCCCTCCCCTTCACCGACCGGGGAAGACGCCCGTGCTTGAACTCGTCATCGTAATCGCCCTGATCCTGCTCAACGGCTTCTTCGCCATGTCGGAGATGTCGCTGATGACCTCGCGCAAGAGCCGCCTGAAGCAGATGGCGGCCTCCAGCAAGCGCGCCGCCAAGGCGCTGGCGCTGGCCGAGAGCCCGGAGAACTTCCTGTCCACGGTGCAGATCGGCATCACCGCGATCGGCATCCTGACCGGCGTGTTCGGCGGCGACGCCATCGGCGCGGCGATCGGCGCCTGGCTGGGCACCGCCCTGCCGGTGAGCGCCCCTTACGCGGACAACATCGGCAAGGTATTGGCGATCGTCCTGATCACCTTCCTGACGCTGATCTTCGGCGAGCTCGTTCCCAAGCGCCTGGCGCTGACCCGTTCGGAGACCATCGCCGGCTTCGTCGCGGTGCCGATGGGCTGGCTCGCCAGGGCCGCCGCGCCGTTCGTCTGGGTGCTGGCGCGCACCACCCGGCTGGTGCTGCGCCTGCTCGGCCTGGGCAAGGACGAATCGGCATCGGTCAGCGAAGAGGAGATCCGCATGCTGGTGGCCGAGAGCCACGAGGCCGGCGTGATCGACGCGCACGAGCGCGACATGATGAACCGCGTGATGCGCCTGGGCGACCGCACCGCCGACAGCCTGATGACCCCGCGCAACCGCATCGCCTGGCTGGACATCAACGCAACCCCGGAAAAGAACCTGGCGGTGATGCGCGAGCACGAGTTTTCCCGCTACCCGGTCTATCGCGACAGCGACCAGGACATCGTCGGCGTGCTGGAGGTGAAGTCGCTGATCACCCACCTCGGCGGCGGCGCCACCGACCTGTTCCGCAACCTGCGCGACACCCTGTTCGTGTCCGAATCCACCCATGCGATGAAGCTGCTGGAGATCTTCCGCGAGGAACAGCAGTCGATGGCGCTGGTGGTGGACGAGTACGGCGAGATCCAGGGCCTGGTCACCATCAGCGACCTGATGGGCGCGGTGGTCGGCCGCCTGCAGGCGGTGGAGAACACCGACGAGGACGCGCTGGTGGTCACCCGCGAGGACGGCTCGCTGCTGATCGACGGCTCGCTGCCGGTCGAGGAGCTGCGCGACGTGCTCGGCGGCGCCGAGCTCCCGGACGCGCAGGACGGCGACTACCACACCCTGGCCGGGATGTGCATCCACTACTTCGGCCGCATCCCGCATGCCGGCGAGTACTTCGACTGGGCCGGCTGGCGCATCGAGATCGTCGACCTGGACGGCGCGCGCGTGGACAAGCTGCTGCTGCGCAGGCTCAACGAAGAGGAAGGCGATGACGTCGTCGGATGACCGCTCCGGCGCGGACGGGCTGCATTGCCGGAACGAAGGCATCCGCACCCTGCTCGCGCACTTCACCGAGGGCGATCCGGAGCAGGTCCTGCGCATCCGCGACATCCTCGCCGAACTGCAGCAGGGCGGCTTCGGCGTGTTCCTGTTCGTGGCGGTCCTGCCGGCCTTCATCCCGATCCCCGGCGTCGGCGGCGCGGTCAGCGGGCCGCTGATGCTGCTGATCGGCGTGCAGATGATGATCGGCCTGCGCAAGCCGTGGCTGCCGCGCTTGATCGGCGACCGTGGCCCGCGCCGCAGCACCACGCGCAAGTTCGTCGGCAAGATCGCGCCGCTGCTGAACTGGCTGGACCGGCTGCTGAAACCACGCCTGGGACTGCTGCTGTCGCCATTGCCTGCACGCATGTTCACCGGCCTGCTGCTGGTGACGACCGGACTGCTGCTGTCGCTGCCGATCCCGTTCACCAACTACCTGTTCGGCACGATCCTGCTGCTGTTCGCGCTGGCCCTGCTCGAGCGCGACGGCGCCCTGATGGCCGCCTGCTGGGTGATGGGCGCGGCCTGCGTCGGCGTGTTCGGCCTGGCCTCCGGCGAACTCGTCGAACTGCTGCGCGCGATGGGCGCCCGCCTGGGCCTCTGAAGCCTGATCCGCGCCGGCACGATCGTTCCGCGGCCGGCTCCGCCAGCTGTCGCAGGCCCGCCTTGGCCGCGCGGACTTCAGCGCGGCGGCGGCGCGCCGGTCTTCAGGTCCACCCGTCCGTTGTCCGACAGGCTGCCGGGTTCTTCGGTCACCGCGCTCATCACGAAGTACAGCGCCTTGCCGAGCAACCCGCTGGGACCGTCCCAGTACTCGGCCGACTCAGCGCTGACGTGGATCAGGCGCAGGTCGGGGTCGTCCTTGCCGCCGGGGAAGAACAGCTTCATCGCCGGCGACCAGAGTTCCTCGACCTTGGCGCGGTCGTCGACCACGCGCGCGCGGCCGGCGACAGACACGTAGGTGTTCTTCGACGCCGAGGCATAGGACACGTTGACCCGCGGGTTGGCGGCGATTTCCGCCAGTTTCGGGCTGTCGGCCGCGGTGACGAACCACAGGTCGCCGTCGAACTCGACCTGCTGGGTGCCGAGCGGCCGGCTGACCAGCCGGCCGTCGACGGCGACCGTGGTGAACATCGCCACGTCCACGCCGCGGATCAGCTCGGCCAGTTGCCGGATGTGCTGCTGACGGTCCTGCGCTTGCATCGGGTGACTCCTGGGTTCCGTTGCAGCCATCACAGCCGATCGCCGCGCAAAGCGACGTGAATCACCTCGCGGTCACGCCGCCTGGCGCTGCTTCCACGCCTGCGCGGCGAGCTCGAACGAACGCAGCCGCGCATGGTGGTCGTAGATGTTGGCGGTGAGCAGCAGCTCGTCGGGACGATGGCGCGCGACGAACTCGGCCAATCCCAGCGCCACCTGGTCCGCGTCGCCGAGCACGGTGCAGGCCAGTGCGTTCTCCACGCCGGCCTTCTCGTGCGGCTGCCAGAACGCCTCGATGTCGTCGATCGGCGGCGGGATCTTGCCCGGCCGGCCGCGACGCAGGTTGACGAAGCTCTGCTGCTGGGTGGTGAACAGGCGCCGCGCCTCGGCTTCGGAGTCGGCCGCGACCACATTCAGCGCCAGCAGCGCGTGCGGCGCCTGCAACCGCGCCGACGCGCGGAAGTCGCGCCGGTAGATCGCCAGCGCCTCGTCCATCGCATCGGGCGCGAAGTGCGAGGCGAACGCGAACGGCAGCCCCAGCGCCGCCGCCAGCCGGGCGCTGAACAGGCTCGATCCCAGCAGCCAGACCGGCACCGCGATGCCGGCGCCGGGCACCGCCCGCACCAGCTGCCCCTCCACCGCCGGATCGAAATAGCGCAGCAGTTCGGCGACGTCCTGCGGGAACTGGTCGGCGCTGTCGAAGTAGCGGCGCAGCGCGCGGGCGGTCGGCTGGTCGGTACCCGGCGCGCGGCCCAGCCCCAGGTCGATGCGACCGGGATACAGCGACGCCAGCGTGCCGAACTGCTCGGCCACCTGCAGCGGCGCGTGGTTGGGCAGCATGATGCCGCCGGCGCCGACGCGGATCGTGCGGGTGCCGCCGGCGACGTGCCCGATCAGCACCGCGGTGGCGGCGCTGGCGATGCCCGGCATGTTGTGGTGCTCGGCCAGCCAGTAGCGCTGGTAGCCCCAGCGCTCGGCGTGCTGGGCCAGGTCGAGCATGTTGGCGAAGGCCTGGGTGGTATCGCTGCCCTCGCAGACCGGGGCGAGGTCGAGCACGGAAATCGGGATCATGGCGCCGCTCACTGGAACATTCCTCCCGACATGGGGGGCCTGTATCGCAAAAGCCAGCCGGCCATTGTCCGGAACACGGAGGTACAGCATTCCAGCGGCGTGCCCGACCGGCCACGGACAAGCCGCCCTGCCCATTGCCGTGGATGCCGGATGCGGGCGCCAAGCACGCCGCAGTCGTCGTACCGGGCCGTCGGCGGCGCGGCCCGCTCCACCCGCAACAGCCGGGCGCCGGCGGCCCGACATGCCCGTCACGGCGCATCGGTACGGTGGTGGCATTCCCTCCCGGCAGAGCGATCATGAAACTCGACGCCCAGCAGCTGCGCATCCTCCGCGACATCCAGTCCACCACGCCGGTCGCCGACGAAGAAGCGAACTGGGCGGTGCAACACGGCTATGCCGCGCAGGCGGAGGACGGCGACATCGACCTCACCCAGAAGGGGCGCCATGCGGTCGATGGGCCTATAGAGGAATAGACCCAGACAGTCTATATCGCTTGTTCGCGGCTGCGTTGCGCACTCGTGGCGCTCAGGACTGCCAGGCTTGCCTGACCGCAGAAACTGGCGGAGAGAGTGGGATTCGAACCCACGGAAGGTTTGACCCTTCGCCGGTTTTCAAGACCGGTGCCTTAAACCGCTCGGCCATCTCTCCGTTTGCAGTACGTCCCGCCTGCACGAACGCTCGGTGGGAGCGTTCCATCCGGCACGTGCGCAACGCGCGGGAAGCCCGGTTCGCCCGGGCCGGGCATTCTCGCATGCCCGGTCCCGGTTTGCTCAACCGACCTGGATGGCCTGCATGCGTTGCGTGCTGGCGCGCTTGAGCTTTTCCTTCACTTCCTCGCAGTTGCCGCCGCAGTCCAGGCGCGAGCGCTCGATCTCGCGCGGCAGGTGCTCGGCGAGGAAGTCGATGAACACCCGCACCGCCGGCAGCAGGCCGCGGCGCGAGGCGAACACGGCGTGGCAGATGCCCTGCGGCAGCGACCAGTCCGGCAGCACCACTTCCAGCTCGCCGTTGCGCACCGCCTCGGCGCACACGGTCTCGGGCAGCATGGTGATGCCGAAGCCGTCGCGGGCCATCGACTTCAGCAGCGGGAAGTCGAATCCGGCCAGGCGCGGCTGCAGGTCGACCCGGCGCATCTCGCCGTTGGGACCGTGCAGTTCCCAGCGCTGGTGCACCTCGTCCTCGCTGATGCTCATGGTGGTGTGCTGGGCCAGGTCCTCCGGCGTCTGCGGGCGACCGGCGCGATCGAGGTAGCCGGGGCTGGCGACCAGCAGTTCCTGCACCTGGCCGAAGCTGCGCATCACCAGGCTGCCATCGTCGTCCAGGCGCGAGCGCACCCGCAGCGCCACGTCGTAGCCTTCGTTGATCACGTCGACGCGGCGGTTGCTGATGTTGAGCTGCAGGCGCACCTTGGGGTACTTGCCGAGGAACTCGGGCAGCAGCTTCGGCAGCTGGATCTGCGCCAGCGACACCGGAACGCTCACCCGCACCAGGCCGCGCGGCTCGGCACTGAGGCGATCGACCACCTCGCGCGCGGCCTGTGCCTCGGCGAGCATGGTCTGCGCATGGCGGTGCACGCTCATGCCGACGTCGGTGACCGCGAAGCGGCGGGTGGAGCGCTGCAGCAGGCGCACGCCGAGATCGGTCTCCAGCTGGCTGATGCGCCGGCTCAGGCGCGACTTGGGGATGCCCAGCGCGCGCTCGGCCGCGGCGAAACCGCCGTGATCCACCACCATCGCGAAGTAGTACAGGTCATTCAGGTCGTGCATCTTCGTATCGCCAATAGAACGATACGTGACATTTAACCATCTTTATCCCATCAAGGCAACGATCTACCGTGTGCTCCGTCCGCGGCGCCGCCGCACTCTCCAAGGCTTCCGCCATGAAACTGCTCCATATCGATTCCAGCGCGCTGGGTGGCAACTCGGTCACCCGCGAACTCACCGCCGCCATCGTCGGGCAGCAGCGGGCGCTGCACCCGGACCTGCAGGTGGAATACCTGGACCTGGACGCCGCGCCGATCCCGCACCTGACCGCGCAATCGCTGGCCAAGGCGGACCCGGCCGAGGCGCAGGCCGGCGAGCGCTACCTGCAGCAATTCCTCGACGCCGACATCGTGGTGATCGGTGCGCCGATGTACAACTTCTCGGTGCCGTCGACGCTGAAGGCCTGGATCGACCGCGTCGCGGTGGCCGGCCGCACCTTCCGCTACACCGAGAACGGCCCCGAGGGCCTGGCCGGCGGCAAGCAGCTGATCGTCGCCAGCGGCCGCGGCGGCATCCACGCCGATGCGCCGACCGATTTCCAGGAGCCGTACCTGCGCCAGGTGTTCGGCTTCCTCGGCGTCGCCGACATCGCGTTCGTGCGCGCCGAAGGGGTGGCCTATTCGCCGCAGCACCGCAACGACGCGATCGCCCAGGCGCTGCAGTCGATCGGCAGCCTGCGCAAGGCCGCCTGAGCGGCATCGGTCCGTGGTTCCGGCGTCCATCCTCTCCCGGCGCCGGATGACGCGACGGGCCCGCATCGCGGGCCCGTTTTTCCTTGCTTGCCAGCGGGAAAGGACGCAAAGCGTCCGCATATAGGGATAGGAGCGGAGCGGCGTGCGGTCGAAACGCCCCGAGGCTGCGCCCGCATCCTCACCCAACCCGCTCCCGACACGAGAGGGGCCTCGTTCCGTCAGCCGATGCGTTCCAGTCCGCCCATGTACGGGCGCAGCGCGTCCGGCACGGTGATCGAGCCGTCGGCGTTCTGGTAGTTCTCCATCACCGCGATCATCGCCCGGCCCACCGCCACGCCCGAACCGTTGAGCGTATGCACCAGCTCCGGCTTGCCGGTGGCCGGATTGCGCCAGCGCGCCTGCATCCGGCGGGCCTGGAAGTCGCCGCAGTTGGAGCAGGAGGAGATCTCGCGGTAGGTGTCCTGCGACGGCAGCCAGACTTCCAGGTCGTAGGTCTTGGTCGCGGAGAAACCCATGTCGCCGGTGCACAGCAGCACCTTGCGGTACGGCAGGCCGAGTTTCTCCAGCACGGCCTCGGCGCAGCGGGTCATGCGCTGGTGCTCGGCCTCGCTGTCCTCCGGCCGGCACACGCTGACCAGCTCGACCTTCTCGAACTGGTGCTGGCGGATCATGCCGCGGGTGTCGCGGCCGCCGCTGCCGGCCTCGGAGCGGAAGCACATCGAATGCGCGGTCATGCGCAGCGGCAGGCGCTCGGCGTCGACGATCTCGTCGCGGACGATGTTGGTCAGCGGCACTTCCGAGGTCGGGATCAGGTAGCGCCTGTGCTCGCCCAGCTGGGTGGCGAACAGGTCCTCCTCGAACTTGGGCAGCTGGCCGGTGCCGGTCATGCTGTCGGCGTTGACGATCACCGGCACGTTGGTTTCCTCGTAGCCGTGCTTGCCGGCATGCAGGTCCAGCATGAACTGCGCCAGCGCGCGGTGCAGGCGCGCCACCGGGCCGCGCAGCACGGTGAAGCGCGCGCCGGACAGCTTGGCGGCGGTCTCGCCGTCGAGCCAGCCGTTGCGCGCGCCCAGCTCGACATGGTCCTTGACCGCGAACTCGAACGTGCGCGGCGTGCCCCAGCGCGACTGCTCGACGTTCTGCGACTCGTCCGCGCCCAGCGGCACGTCGGCCTGCGGCAGGTTCGGGATGCCGAGCGCCAGCGCCTCGAGTTCGCCGCGGATGCGGTCCAGCTCGACTTCGGAGGCCTTCAGCTCGTCGCCGAACGCGGCGACCTCGACCATGATCGCCGAGACGTCCTCGCCCCTGGCCTTGGCCTGGCCGATCGCCTTGGACTTGGAATTGCGCAGGCTCTGCAGCTCCTGGGTGCGCACCTGGATGCGCTTGCGCTCGCTCTCCAGCGACTCCAGCACCGCGGTGTCGAGCGCGTAGCCGCGCGACAGGCGCAGGCGTTCGGCGAGTTCAGCAGGCTGTTGACGGAGCAGGGCCGGGTCTAGCATGGAGGCGGTTCTTGTCGGGACAGAACGCGATTATCGCCTGTTACGCCGGATTCTGCCGCCGGGTTCATTCCCGCTGTGACAGAATCGGGCCGATCCATCCGGTGAGCCCCATGTCCGCGCCCCGCTCTTCTGATCGCCACATCACCCTGCGCCTGCCCCGCAACACGTTCAAGATCGCCGGCATCGCATTCGGCATCGGCATCCTGCTGTTCGTGCTGGTCTGGCTTAGTGGACGCAACAACGACTTCTACAAGGCCGCCCCGGTCGCGGTGACGGCGCAGCAGCCCAGCGAACAGCTCGATCCGCTGCCCGAACCGCTGCCGGCCGGCGATGGCGCCAGCGACATGCCCGACGCCAGGCCGCTGCCGCCGGCCGAGGAAACTGCCACGAGATCGGAAGAGCGTCGTGTAGGGAAAG
>DNXT01000422.1 GCA_003505795.1 Lysobacteraceae bacterium
CCGTAGAGCCCGCCGCCGTAGCCGCTGCGCGGCTGCGGGCCCAGGGCCGGGCTGCGCCCCACCCCGTGGGCCCCGGCCTGGCGTTCCGATCCCCTGCGCCTTCGGTGCGCCTCCTTGCGCAAGGGGGGCTTCCTGCTGCAAGGGTTCCGGCAAAGTGGGGGCGGGCTTGAAGCCCCTGCCACCCCCACAGGAGCGGCCCGAGGTTTCCGGGGGCGCTCTCCGAGTCCGCTACAATGGCGGGCCCGCTAACCTCCTACGGTTCCCCGGATGATCGTCCTCGAGGGCGCGCCCGCCCTTTCGCCGTTCCGTCGCGCTCGGCTCGAATCCCGCCTGCAGACCGTCGTCCCCGCGCTGCGCATCAGCGGCGCCTGGCACGTCTACTTCATCGACATCGAAGCCGGCCGGCAGCCGGATCCGGCGGTGCTGCGCCGCATCCTGCAGGTGGAGGGCGAGCCGGTGGTGCCGGCGCTGCAGGCGCAGTCGCGCTTCGTGGTGCCGCGGCTGGGCACGCTGTCGCCGTGGTCGAGCAAGGCCACCGAGCTGGTGCGCGGCGCCGGGCAGCCGATCAAGCGGGTCGAGCGCGGCATGCGCATCGACCTGGAGGGCTGGCCGTCCGACGCGGCCGCGCAGGCCGCGCTCGGCAGGCTGCTGCACGACCCGATGACCCAGTCGCTGCTGGACTCGGCCGACGCCGCCGCTGCGCTGTTCGGCACGCCGGCGCGCAAGCCGCTGGAGCGGATCGCCCTGCCGGAGCTGGAAGCGGCCAACGCGCGGCTGGGCCTGGCCCTGGCCCAGGACGAGATCGACTACCTGCGCCAGCGCTACGGCGAACTCGGCCGCGACCCGTCCGACGTCGAGCTGATGATGTTCGCGCAGGCCAATTCCGAGCATTGCCGGCACAAGATCTTCAACGCCAGCTGGACCATCGACGGCCGCGAGCAGGACCGCTCGCTGTTCAAGATGATCAAGCACACCCACCAGCAGACCCCGCAGCACACGCTCAGCGCGTACAGCGACAACGCCGCGGTGATCGCCGGCCATCCGGCGGCGCGCTATCGTCCGGATCCGGCGACCGGCGAGTACCGCAGCGAGGCGGTGGTCCCCAGCGCGTTCCAGATCAAGGTCGAGACCCACAACCACCCGACCGCGATCGCGCCGTTCCCGGGCGCCTCCACCGGCGCCGGCGGCGAGATCCGCGACGAGGGCGCCACCGGCCGCGGCGGCAAGCCGAAGGCCGGCCTGACCGGATTCTCGGTCTCGCACCTGCGCATCCCGACCCTGCCGCAGCCGTGGGAGGCGCCGCGCGCGCTGAACCCGCGCATGGCGCCGGCGCTGGAGATCATGCTCGACGGCCCGCTCGGCGGCGCCGCGTTCAACAACGAGTTCGGCCGCCCGAACCTGCTCGGCTACTTCCGCAGCTTCGAGCTGGCCGAGGGCGTGCCTTCCGAAGGGGGCGTTGCCCGCGCCTACGACAAGCCGATCATGCTGGCCGGCGGCCTGGGCGCGATCGACCGCGTGCAGGTCGACAAGGTCAGGTTGCAGCCGGGCGACGCGGTGATCGTGCTCGGCGGCCCGGCGATGCTGATCGGCCTGGGCGGCGGCGCGGCCAGTTCGGTGGCCTCCGGCGAGAGCGCCGAGGACCTGGACTTCGCCAGCGTGCAGCGCGACAACCCGGAGATGGAGCGGCGCTGCCAGGAGGTCATCGACCGCTGCGTGGCGCTGGGCAAGGACAACCCGATCCAGTTCTTCCATGACGTCGGCGCCGGCGGCCTGTCCAACGCGATCCCGGAACTGCTGCACGACTCCGGCGTGGGCGGGGTGATCGACCTGGGCAAGGTGCCGAGCGACGACCCGTCGCTGTCGCCGCTGGAACTGTGGTGCAACGAATCGCAGGAGCGCTACGTGCTCGGCGTGCCGGCCCGGCGGCTGGAGGAATTCGCCGCGATCTGCGCGCGCGAGCGCTGCCCGTTCGCCGCGGTCGGCGTGGTCACCGCCGAGGAGCGGCTGGTGGTGGGGTATGGCGTCTTCGACGCCGGGATTGGAGATTCGGGATTCGGGATTGGCAAGAGCGCCGCTTCCGCTTCTGACGAATCCCCAATCCCCAATTCCCAATCCCAGCTCCCGATCGACCTGCCGATGGACGTGCTGTTCGGCAAGCCGCCCAAGATGCATCGCGTCGCCGCCCACCCGCCGCCGCCGCGCTGGCCGCAGCTGGTCACCGACGGGCTCGACCTGCACCAGGCCGGCCTGCGCGTGCTGGCGCATCCGACCGTGGCGTCCAAGAGCTTCCTGGTCACCATCGGCGACCGCAGCGTCGGCGGCCTGACCGCGCGCGAGCAGATGATCGGGCCGTGGCAGCTGCCGCTGGCCGACTGCGCGATCACCCTGGCCGGTTTCGATACCTTCGCCGGCGAGGCGATGGCGATCGGCGAGCGCACGCCGTTGGCGTTGCTCGATTCGGCCGCCGCCGCGCGGATGGCGGTCGGCGAGGCGATCACCAATCTGTGTGCCGCGCCGGTGCAGGCGCTGGACACGGTCAAGCTGTCGGCCAACTGGATGGCCGCCTGCGGCCACCCGGGCGAGGACGCGCTGCTGTTCGACGCGGTCAAGGCGGTCGGCATGGAGCTGTGCCCGGCACTGGACATCTCGATCCCGGTCGGCAAGGACTCGCTGTCGATGCAGGCGCAGTGGCAAGAGGCCGGGACCGGGGACCCGGGACCGGGGACCCGGGAAGAGCAACCGCTTTCGGGTTCCGCTTCCCCGGGTCCCCGGTCCCGGGCCCCGGGTCCCGTCCAGCACAAATCCGTCTCCCCCGTCTCGCTGATCATCAGCGCGTTCGCGCCGGTCGACGACGCCCGCACCCAGCTGACCCCGCTGCTGGCGCGCGAGGACGACAGCGAGCTGTGGCTGATCGGCCTGGGCGGCGGCAAGCAGCGCCTGGGCGGCTCGGTGCTGGCGCAGGTGCATGCCGGCGACGAGGCGCTGCCGGCGTTCGGCGGCGAAGTGCCGGACCTGGACGACCCGCAGCGCCTGCGCGCGTTCTTCGAGCTGATCCGCGACGCGCGCCAGTCCGGGCTGCTGCTGGCCTACCACGACCGCAGCGACGGCGGCGCCTTCGCCGCGCTGTGCGAGATGGCGTTCGCCGCGCGCCAGGGCCTGGACATCGTGCTCGACGCCTGGGGCGAGGACCCGTTCCGCAGCCTGTTCAACGAGGAACTCGGCGCGGTCGTGCAGATCGCCGACGAGGACCGCGCCGCGTTCGCCGACCTGGTCGAGCGCCACGCGCTGACCGAGTGCGCGCAACGCATCGCGCGCCCGACCAACAGCCCGCGCGTGCGCGTCAGCGGCGCCGGCCGGACCCTGGTCGAGTGGCGCTGGGACGAGCTGTTCGATGCCTGGTGGTCGGTGAGCCACGCGATGCAGAAGCTGCGCGACAACCCGGACAGCGCCGACGAGGAACGCGCGATCGCGCGCGACTTCGCCGCGCCGGGGCTGAAGCCGAAGCTGGCGTTCGACCCGGCCGAGGACGTGGCCGCGCCGTTCGTCGCCAACGGCGCGCGGCCGAAGGTGGCGATCCTGCGCGAGCAGGGCGTCAACGGCCAGATCGAGATGGCCAACGCGTTCGAGCGCGCCGGCTTCCGCAGCTACGACGTGCACATGAGCGACCTGATCGCCGGCCGCGTCAAGCTCGACGACTTCGCCGGCGTGGCCGCCTGCGGCGGCTTCAGCTACGGCGACGTGCTCGGCGCCGGCCGCGGCTGGGCCACCTCGATCCTGGAACGCGGCGCGCTGCGGGATGCGTTCGCCGCGTTCTTCGCGCGCACCGATACGTT
>DNXT01000365.1 GCA_003505795.1 Lysobacteraceae bacterium
GGGTTTTACCCGCCGTCTCCGCCGCTGCGGAAGGGACCGGTAGATCAAAGGCGAAGCAACGGCAGAATCACGGGCAACAGCAACAGCAACAGCAACAGCAAACGTCATTGAGGTGTTAGTGCGGCCGGAACTGCGGTACAGCCGGAAATCCAGGCAACGCATCGATCGGGAAACATCGGCGACGGCACGTTGCTCGCCGCCGCCGTCCGCACGGCTCAGTTCGGCGTGGCCTCGGCCAGCTTCACCTTGTCCCCGTCCTTCAGGCCCGCTGGCGGGTCCAGCACCACGGTGTCGCCCGGATTCAGGCCGGACAGCACCTGGCGGTCCTCGCCCATCACGATCCCGGTGCTGAGTTCGTGCAACGCCACCCGGTTGTCGTCCTGCAGCACGAACGCCACGGTCTTCTGGCCGCGCTCGACCAGGGCGCCGGCCGGCACGCGCACGCCCTGCGGCTTGTCCTGCCGCTGCGGCTGCGCCTTTTCCAGGAAGCTCACCCGCACGCCCATTTCCGGGACGATGCGCGGATCCTTCACGTTCAGCGCCACCCGCACCTTGACCGTCGCCTTGCCGCGGTCGGCGGTCGGGATGATCGCGATCACCTCGCCGGGGATCTTCCAGTCCGGATAGGCGTTGAGGGTGACCTCCACCGGCATCTTCGGCTGCACCCGGCCGATGAACGACTCGCCGACCTCCACCTCGATCTCCAGCGACTCCATGTCGACGATCGTGCCGATGCCGGTGCGGGTGAAACCGCCGCCGGCCGACAGCGGCGACACGATCTCGCCCGGCTGCGCGGCCTTGGCGGTGACCACGCCGGAGAACGGCGCGCGTACGATGTTGTTGTCCACGCCGAGGTCGGCGATCGCCAGCTGGTCGGCGGCGACCTGGACGTTGCGCTGGGCGTTCTGCAGCTGGGCGCGCAATGCGTCGCGCTGGGCCACCGACTGCTCGTACTGCGCGCGCGAGACCAGTTGCTGGCCGACCAGCGACTGCAGGCGCGCGGCGTCGGCCTCGGCATTCTTGAGCTGCGCCTGCATGTCGGCGACGTGGCTGCGCGCGGCGGCGACCTGCGAGGCCGACAGGGTGCGCTGCGCGTCGGCGTCGATCGGGTCGAGCGTGGCCATCACCTGGCCTTCCTCCACGCGCATGCCTTCCTCGATCATCACCTCGCGCACCTTGCCGGTGATCTTGGCCGACACCGTGGCCATGCGCCGGGCGACCACGTAGCCGCTGGCGTCCAGCACCGAGGCGCTGCTGCCGCCGGTGCCGATCGCCACCACCGGCGCGGTCCTGACCTCGATCGCCGGGTCGCGGCCGAACAGCCAGATGCCGGCGAGCAGCGCGATCGCCACGACGGCCACGGCGATCCCGATCCACAGGCCGCGCCGCGGCGGCGGTGCGCTGGCCGGCGCCTTGCGATCGATGCGGAGTTCCTTGAGCAGGTCTGCGGATGTGTTCATCGGGTACATGGACGAGGCGATGGACGGAATGTGACCGGACAGCCCGTCCACATCAAGCTGCCGGAAGTCACCAGATGCAGCCGGCGCGGCAGCAATCGGCGCCCAGCATGCCGGGATGGCGCGGCCGCGGCCAGTGACAGCTGTCATCCCGGGTCGCTGACGCCGGTGACTGGGGCCGGCGCCGGTACGGCGCGACGATGCGGCTCCCGTTGCCGCAGAGGTCCCGCCATGCCCGCTTCTCCCTCGCCGCCGGTGCGGTCCGGCGCGCTCGAGCACCGGTCTGCGCTGCGTGCCTTGCGCGCGGTGGATCCGGATCCGCGCGGCGGCAGTGGCGCCGGCATCGCGTCGCTGCCCGGCCTGTCGATCGAGGCCGATCCGCTCAGCGACCGCGAGCGCAGCGTGCTGCGCCTGGCCGGCGAGGGCCGCTCGGCCAGCGAGATCGCCGAGCAGCTGGGGCTTTCGCACGGCACCGTGCGCAACTACCTGTCCGAGTGCATCGGCAAGCTCGGCGTCGCCAACCGCATCGAGGCGCACCGGCTGGCGCGGCAGAAAGGCTGGCTGTAGGCCGCCCGCCATGCCCGCGCCGGCAGAAGGAACCTCGGTCCTTCCCCCGCTTGCGGGGGAAGGTGCGCGAAGGGCGGATGGGGGAGCCGTGGCACCGCCAGGACCCTCATCCGGCGCTGCGCGCCCGCTTCTCCCGCAGGCGGGAGACGGCGAGCGCAGCGCACGAGCGGATCAGAACGACCAGGTGAAGGTCAGCGAACCGTTGCGGCCGTCGCCGAACGCACCGTAGCCGTTGATCTGCGAGAAGTACTCCTTGTCCAGCAGGTTGTTGAGGTTGGCCTGCACGCTGAACTCCGGCGAGATGCGGTAGCGCACGAAGGCGCTGACCAGTGCGTAGCCTCCCTGCTCGATTCGACCGTAGGCCGGCACCGGGTAGTAGATGCGGTTCTGCCAGTTCGCGCCGCCACCGACGGTCAGCGCGGTGAGCGATTGCGGGGTGTAGCTGGTGAACAGCTTGATCGCGGTCTGCGGCAGGTTGGTGTTGATGTCGCTGTCGTTGATGTCCTTGGCCACGTAGCGGGAGGCACCGAAGGTCGCATTCCAGCCCGGGGCCAGTTCGCCATTGAGTTCCAGTTCGAAACCACGGCTCACCGTGCCGCGCGCGGCGACGTAGGCGAACTCGTTCTCGCTTCCC
This sequence comes from Lysobacteraceae bacterium, assembly GCA_003505795.1. Lineage (GTDB taxonomy): Bacteria > Pseudomonadota > Gammaproteobacteria > Xanthomonadales > Xanthomonadaceae > UBA8801. Next base: position 2,659 of record DNXT01000365.1, read on the forward strand.
TGCACCGGCTCGCCGGTGGCCTGTCCCACGTTGTCCTGCTCGATCCGGAACACCGCCAGCGAAGCGTTGAGGCGGTTGTCGAACCAGGCGCCCTTGACGCCCACTTCGTAGCTCTTGCCGTCCACCGGATCCAGGTAGCTGCCCTCGCGGTTCTTGAGGGTCTGCGGCTGGAAGATTTCCGTATACGCAGCGTAGGTCGACCAGGTGTCGTCGATGTCGAACACCAGGCCCGCGTACGGCGTGGTGACCTTGTGCGAGCGGTCGGCACCTTCACCTTCGCTCTTCCAGTCGGTGTAGCGCGCGCCGAGGATGAGCTTGAGCGGATCGGCCAGCGACAGGCGGGTGGCCGCATAGCCGGCCTTCTGGGTGATGGTGCCCTCGCTGGCCAGGCTCAGCGGGTTCCAGTTCGGCTCGCTGATGTCGCCGGTCCAATCGAGATAGCTGCCGAAGGGATCCCAGGGCAGGCCCGGGCCGCCCGCTTGGTAGTCGCCGTAGTTGGCGTACTCGCGCTTGTTGTAGCTCAGACCGGCCATCAGCTGGTGCTCGCGGCCGAACAGCTGGAACGGGCCTTCCACGTAGCCATCGACGGCGTTGACCTTGCGCTCGGTGTTGTAGAAGCCGGCCGACGGCGAGATGCCCGCGCCGGTCACCGGATCGAACAGCGAGGCGCCCGTGGTCCAATCGTTGTAGGCCGGATAGAACAGCTTGTCGTTCGCCTTGGTCTGGTCATGGGTGGCACCGATGCGGACCTTCCAGTCGTTGGCGAATTCGTGTTCCAGGGTCGCGAACGCGCGCTTGCTGGTGGTATCCCAGTAGGTCCACCTGGTGGCGGAATTGAACGATGCGTCATACGGGGTCGGGCTGCCGTCGGAGTACAGCATCGGGAACCCTCCCCAGGTCGCGCCGTTGGCGCGTTTCTGCTGGTAGTCGTAGCCCACGCTCAGCTGCGTGTCCGGGGTCAGGTCGGCGTCGATCACCGCATAGCCCAGCGTCTTGTGCTGGTCGTAGCGGTCCATCTGCGATTCGGTATCCAGGTAGCTGCCGATCACGCGGGCGCGTACCGAGCCGCTGGCGTTCAACGGGGTCGTCACGTCCACCGTGCTGCGGGTGCGGCCCCAGCTGCCCACGTTCACCGACACGCTGCCGGTCAGCTCGGCGCTGTCGGCGTGCTTGCGGACCAGGTTGACCGACGCCGACGGATTGCCGGCACCGGTGAGCAGGCCGGTGGCGCCGCGCACCACTTCCACGCGGTCGTACAGGGCCAGGTCCAGGCCGGAATCGCCGTAGCTCCAGTTCTGCACCATCTGCGTAGGCAGGTTGTCGAACTGGTAGCTGTCGATGTAGAAACCACGCGAATAGAACTCGGTGCGCTCGGTGTCGGACTGGGTGCTGCTCACGCCGGTGGTGTTGGCCAGCACGTCGATGATGTCGTCCAGGCCCTGATCCTCGATGCGCTGGTGGCTGATGATGCTCACCGACTGCGGGATCTCGCGCGGGGCCAGCTCGAAGCGGGTGCCGGCGCTGGTCTTGCGGACGCTGTAGCCCTCGGCGCGCTCGCCTTTGACGACCAGCTTGTCGAGGGTGGCGACGTCGCCATCGGCGGCGGGTTCGGCGGCGAAGGCGGGCAGGGTGGCGATCAGGCAGGCCGCGGCCAGTGCCGAGCGGCGCGGGAGGTGGCGGGGAGGGACGGAACGGTTCATTACGGGCTCCAGGGCAAGCAGGCATGGCCATCGCCGGCGCTGCACCGAGCACCGGTGGACGGTCGGGTTTGATGCTGGCTTGGAGCGGCGCGTCCCGCGTGCGCAGGCGCGGGGCCTGGGCGCTCGGGCGTCGGCACCTGGCTGGCGCTGTCGACGCAGCCGGCGGCCCCGGGGGCGGCCGGCAATGACGGGTTCTCGGGGACGGGCCTCGTGACCGTTAAATCGGGGTGAAGCCCGACGTCGGCGGCCAGTGTACCGGCGCCGCGGCGGCAAGGCCATGCCTCGCGACCTCCGCCATGGCTGGCGTGGATGGCTGCGCCGGACGCGCTCGGAGCCGCGGGTGGAGCGCCGCATGGACGTACCGTCCATCGACACGGCCCGCCCGGTATGCCGCCACGGCACGCGCCTATGAAATTGCCGCAAGGCCGGACATCGCCGCCGCGGCCAGCGACTATGCTCGCCCGGATCGGTCGGCGGGGAGTGCGGGATGAAGCGGATGCGCGCGTGGTGGCTGGTGGCGGTGTGGCTGGCCGGGGCAGCGACGGCGGCGGAAGGGCAGTTCAAGGTGCTGGTGGCGGCGATTCCCAACCAGTACCACCACGACTACATCCCGGTGGCCAAGCCAAGTTTCGAGGCGATGGCGCGCCAGCACTATCTCGACCTGGTGTGGGCCTGGAACGCTTCCGCGTTCGACCAGGACCTGTCGCAGTACCAGGTCATCGTGCTGCTCAACACCCCGGCCACCGAGCTCGACCCGGCGCAGCGCGCCAGGTTCCAGCAGTACCTGCGCCGCGGCGGCGGCGTGGTCGCGGTGCACAAGGCGTTCGCGATCAAGCGCGGCGACTGGGACTGGTACGACCGCATGATCGGGCGCTCGTTCCGCACCCATCCGTACCTGCAGACGGCGATGGTCGAGGTGGTCGACCGCAACTTCCCGGCCACCGCCGGACTGCCGCAGCGCTGGCTCTGGTCGGATGAATGGTACGAATACGACCCGCCATACAGCGACGACCTGGTCACGCTGATGACGGTGGACGAATCGAGCTACGACCCGACCCTGATCTGGCCCGGCCAGGTCGCCCGCGGCATGGGCAAGCAGCATCCGGTGGCCTGGTACCACCATTTCGAGGGCGGCCGCGTGTTCGCCACCGCGCTCGGCCACCAGGCCGAGGCCTACAACGACCCGCGCTACCTCGAGCACCTGTACGGCGGCATCTACTGGGCCGCCACCGGCAAGGGCATCGCCGGCGAACCGGCGCGGTAGCGGCGCCGGTACGGGGCCGCCCGGGAGCGGCATCGGTTGCGATGCAGTATCCCGTCAGCGCTCCCCGCTGCCGAAGCCGCTGCCGCCGGCAGGGCGGCCGGTCATTCGGCTGC
>DNXT01000363.1 GCA_003505795.1 Lysobacteraceae bacterium
TGAACGCCCAAGCGCGGCAGCGCGAACCGGTGCAGGCTCCACCAGGCCGCCGCCGGCATCGCCGCCAGCCACAGCGGCAGCCAGCCGATCCACTGGCTGTAGCCGCGTGCCGCCGGCCACACCAGTACCAGCGCCAGGCCAGCCAGGGCGAGCTGGCGGACCGGCTTGAGGACGCGCGGATCGGGACGATGCGAGGCGGAACGGGCACGCTGCGACATGGCGGAACTCCGGTGTTGGCGGGAACGCCAAGGTGACCCATCGCCATCTCACCGATTGCGACCTACCATTGACGCGCCATTCGCCCCTGCACGCTTAGCCTGCAGGTCACCGATCTCCATCGAAGCCTGAAATGCGCCTGCCCGTCACGATTTCCCTGGTATTGCTGTTCAGCCTTTGCCTGTCCCCGGTCCACGCCAAGGAAGCCCCCCGGGCCGAACGGCCGGCCCTCGACCTGTCCCGGGTGATGGGGACCTGGCATGTGATCGCGCGCATCCCCAACCCGGTCGAGCGCGGCCACGTCGCCAGCCGCGACGAGTACACGCTGACCGACGACCACAAGGTCCGGGTCCGCTACGTGTACCGGGAAGGATTCGGCGAGCCCGAGCAGGAGACCAGCGCGCGCGCCTCGGTGGACAAGGACAGCGGCAACTACGACTGGCGGGTGTGGTTCTACAAGATCATCCCGACCCGGCAGCGCATCCTGGAAGTGGCGCCGGACTACTCGTGGATGCTGATCTCCTACCCCGGCCGCGACCTGGCCTGGATCTTCGCGCGCTCGCCGGACATGGACAACGACCAGTACCGCAAGCTCGTCGCAAAGCTGCGCGACGACTACGGCGTCTACACCGACAAGCTCAAGCGGGTGCCGCAGCGCCCGGAACAGGTCGACCGGCTCGGCTTCGAGGTTCCCAGCAAGCGCTGACTGCGCGCTGCCTGCTCCGGCGGAAAGGGCTTCAGCGCCGACGGGCCTTGCCCGCAAGGCCCCGTCGCGACTGAAGTCGCTCCCACGAGAATTCCCACAAGAATTCAGGAAGAAAGCAAAAGCCGAGCAGCCGCGGCTCAGTCGTAGTTGCTCAGCGCCAGCGACAGCAGCGCCTTGGCCTGCTCGCGCAGCGACGCCGGCTCGACGATCTCCGCATCCGAGCCGTAGTGCAGAACGTCCATCAGCAGCTCGCGCGACACGCTGTAGGGCAGCTTCAGCTCGTAGCGGCCATCGGCCAGGAAGCGGCCCTGCTGCTTGGAGTGCCAGTGCTCGTCGGCCACCCAGCGCGCGGCCTTGGCGCTGAACACGATCGTGGCCCAGCCCTTCGGCGCGCCGGAGAAGATCCCGTAGCTGGCGGCCAGCTGTTCGTCCAGTTCGCCGTCGGGCACGTCGCGCGCCGGCGCGTCGACCAGGCGCGCGTGGTGGACGCGGTCCACCGCGAAGCTGCGCACGCCTTCGCGGCCGTGGTCCCAGGCATCCAGGTACCAGTTGTCGCGGTAATGGGTGATGCGCTGCGGCGACACGCTGCGCCGGGTCGCCTCGTCGGTGGAGCGCGCCCGGTACTCGAAGGTCAGCTGCTTGCGTTCGAGCACCGCCGAGGCGACGGTGCGGAAGCTGGCCTCGTCCAGCTTGCGGCCACGGTGCGGGATCACCCTGACCCGGTCCACCGGCCACTGCGAGACGCCGGCCTGCGCCGCCAGCAGCCCCTCGATCCGCTGCTGCAGCGGCGCCAGCATCGACGACAGCACGCCGCCGCCGGTGCGCGACAGCAGCTGCTGCGAGGCCAGCAGCGCATGCAGCTCCTCGGAGCTGAGCCACAGCCCCGGCAGTTCGAAGCGATCGCTCTCCCCGACCAGGTAGCGGAAGCCGGCCTCGCCATCGCCCTCGACCGGCGCCATCAGCGCGTCGCGCAGGAAGGCCAGGTCGCGGTAGACCGTGGCGCGGGAACAGCCGAGCTCGTCCTGCAGCCGCGCCACCGTGACCGGATAGCGCGAGGACTTGAGCAGGCGGTGGAGGGCGTTGATGCGTTCGTAGCGGTCCATGCGCCGATTATGTCCGAGTCGCGGCCGCCGTGGCGCAACCGGCTCCCCCGTTGCGGACGGCCGGAGCCTGCGCATGCCGCGGCGGCCGCCCGGCGCCGGGCGGCATTCGACGGGAAGCCCGCCCTCTCCCGCCTGCGGGGCCATGGTTTTCTTTTGGCTCTGTCCGCATCGGGAAGTGACCCGTGGGAGGGACTTCAGCCCCGACAGGGGCTACCGGCCAAGCGTCGGGACTGAAGTCCCTCCTACAACGGGAGCAGAAGCCTGGCGCCCGGCGCCGGGATGGGGAGCCGCCGCGATGACGAAAACGGTTGTCCCCCATCTGGACCAGATGCCATCGAGCGCCCCCATCCGCCCTTCGGGCACCTTCCCCCGCGAGCGGGGGAAGGGAAGATTTCCAAGGAGTGCGTCCCGCAGGCGGGAGAAGGACGCCGGCGGGCGGGACTGCTCCTGCGCGGGTTCGGCGACCCGCGGCCTGGCCTGGGGACCGCGCCTCGCGCCCTTCGTCGGCCTGTCCAATGCGGGCCGGGTGATGGCAGAATCCGCATGGGGATCCGTTACACCTGCATCGGGGAGATGTCGTGTCCAACCCAATCCTTCCGCCGCCGCACTGCGGGCGGCCCGTTTCGCCGTGTCCGCGGAGTCGCACATGCTGAGCTCGACGCGTCCGGCCCTGCGCGCGGCCGTCGCCGCGACACTGGGCAACATCGGGCTCGGCCTGCTGGTCTGGATCGGCATCAGCACCGCGCTGCTGCAGACCCGGGGCAACGACTTCATGTCGCTGCGTCCCTTGCAGAATTCGGCGCTGCTGCTCGGACTGGCGCTGGTGGCCGGGTTCTCGGCCTGGCTGTTGCTGGCGCGCGACACCGGCGGCACGCGCGCCCGGCCGCGCGCGCTGGCTTCGCTCGGATTCACCCTGCTGGCCGATGTCGCGCTGCTGTGGCTGCTCGCGCAGAAGGGCAGCGCGCCCGGCATGGTGGCGGTGGTGGGCGCGGTGCTGTGCATCGCCGCCCTGGCGACGCTGTGCCTGTCCTCGATCGCGCTGGAGACCGCGTCCGCGCAGTTGCTGGTGCCGGCGCAGCTGGCGCTGGCGCTGCAGGGCGGCTCGGTGCTGTTCTTCGCGCTGATGTCCTCGCGCTGGCCGGGGCAGATGGAGAGCAGCGGCGCATCGTCGTCGCTGCTGATGCTCTCGGCCATCGCCGCCGCCTTGATGCTCGCCTTGTGGCTGACCGGCGGCGGGATGCTGCCGTGGCGGGCGCGTCGCGAACGCTGGATCGGGCTGGCGCTGCTGCTCGGCGTACCGCTGCTGCTGTACGCCTGGCTGATGCTGCTGCCGGCGCACCAGCGCGTGGCCTGGTGGCTGGCGATGGCCGCGGTCGCCGCCGCGCAGGTCCTGGACCGGGGGCAACGCCTGTCGCGTCCATGACGCGCCGGCCTCGTTCTGGCCGAACGGACAATGAAGCGGCGAGCGCGACGGCCCGGGACGGATGTTTCGTTCCGTTATGATGAAACCGATTTCACTTCATCCCGCCTTCCGGCCGCCATCGAGAGAGTCATCATGCCCCGCCGCGTTCTGCCGTTTGCCCTCCCCCTTCTGATGTGCGCGCCTGCAGCATGGGCGCAGGCAATGACGGAGGCGCCGCTGGATCCGGCCGCCGCGAACATCCCCTCGCCGTGGAGCGGCAGCAGCGGCGAACTCGGCTATGCGTCCGCGCACGGCAACAGCACCACCGACAGCCTCAACGGCCGGGTCAAGGTGCGCTACACCGACGGCGACTGGATCCACAGCTTCGACGCGACCGCGCTGCGCTCCAGCGCCGAATACGAGACCACCAGCGACGACGGCGCCGTCACCCGCAACCGCCAGACCACCGCCGAGCGCTACACCGCCGCCGCCGGCAGCGCCCTGCAGTTGGGCGAGCACCGCCAGCTCACCGCGACCGGCCGCTACGAATACGACGACTTCGCCACCTACGACCGCCTGGGCACGTTCGGCATCGGCTACGGCACGCGCCTGATCGACCGCCCGCGCTTCTACCTGGACGCGCAGATCGGCCCGGGCGTGCGCCGCGCGCACAACCGCGACGAGGACAACAACGAGACCGGGCTGATCGGCCGCGGCCTGTTCGACCTGAAGTACGTCGTCACCGACAACACCGACCTGATCAACACGCTGCTGGTCGAAGCCGGCGACTACAACACCTATGCGCAGAACGACTTCGGCGTGCAGGTGAGCATGAACTCGCATTTCGCGCTGAAGGCCGCCTGGCAGATGCGCCACAACAGCGAGGTCAACGAAGGCGACAAGAAGACCGATTCGCTGACCACGGTCAACCTGGTCTACACCTTCAAGTAATCCGCCCAAGCGGCGCCGGCGACGCACCTGCCGGCGTCCGCGATCAGGCGCCGAGCAGCTCGCCGGAGATCGGAAGAGCGGTTCAGCAGGAATGC
>DNXT01000362.1 GCA_003505795.1 Lysobacteraceae bacterium
TGAGCCGTCGTGCCGGAGCAGCGCGTATAGGGCCGGGGGAAGCGCCTCGCGGATCCGCGCCAGCGCCAGCTCGCGCTGGTTGCGCGCGTCCTGCAGGTCGGCGTACATCGCCAGGCCGGTCAGGATCGAATCGTCCAGCGCCCAGGCGCGCGGCGGCTGGCGCAGCAGCAGGTAGGCCCAGGGGCGCACGCGCAGGTCGCCCAGCCCGGCATTGACGCCGTCGCGGTAGGCCTGCAGCACCGGCAACTGGTCGCCCGCCGCCAGCGCGAGGTTGCGCCGGGTGCGGGCGCGCAGCCGGTGCACGCGGTTCTGCCTGTCGATCTCCAGCGCGGCCGGGCCGAACAGTTCCGACAGTTCGCCGGCCGGGGCCCGGCGCATCAGGTCCATCTCGAAGAAGCGCTCCTGCGCATGCACATAGCCGAGTGCGCGCATGGCATCGGCCTCGCTGGCCGCATCGATGGTGACGACGCCGAGCGCGTCGCGCTGGATGCTCACCGGTGCGGCCAGGCCGCTCAGCGCGCGTCCGCCGTCGAGCCTGGGCAGGCTGCCGCGCAGCAGCAACCAGACGGCCAGGGCAAGCAGCAGGGCGATCGCCAGCAGCGCCAGCAGGATGCGTCGGGTCCATCTGAGCATGGGGAATGCGCCTGGGAGAGAATCGGGGAGTCCGGCGATTCTAGCCAGCGCCCCGGCCGCCATGCGCCGCCGCGGCGGGTAAGCGACGGGTAAATCGGGTTGTGATTGAAACTGATTCCGATTAGACCATGCCGTGGCAGGATCGGGCACCATGCGCGGCATCGAGCTACAGGAGCTATCGTCCATGAAAGGCCATCCCGAAGTCGTCGACTACCTCAAGGAGCTGCTGCGCGGCGAGCTGGCGGCGCGCGACCAGTACTTCCTGCATTCCCGCCGCTACGAGGACCAGGGGCTGATGGCGCTGTACGAACGCATCAACCACGAGATGGAGGAGGAGACCGAGCACGCCGACGCGCTGCTGCGGCGGATCCTGTTCCTGGAGGGCGACCCGGACATGCGGCCGAAGGCGTTCACGCCGGGCAAGACCGTGGAGGAGATGCTGGCCCGCGACCTGGAAGTGGAATACGAGGTGCGGGCGAACCTCGCCGCCGGCATGAAGCTGTGCGAGCAGCACGGCGACTACGTCAGCCGCGACATCCTGCTCAAGCAGCTGCAGGACACCGAGGAAGACCATGCGTGGTGGCTGGAGCAGCAGCTCGGCCTGATCAGGCGCATCGGCCTGGAGCTGTACCAGACCTCGAAGATCGACAAGGCCGGCGTCGCCGGCTGAGCCCGGGGCGCACCGCCGCGCGGTCGGTCAGGCGCGCTGCAGGCGGTACACCGCCGTGGACAGCGCGCTGACGCCCTCGGCCCGGAAGCGCGGCTCCTGGTCGAGGATGTCGCGCCGTTCCAGCGGCTGCGCCTGCCACGGGGCGGCGAACAGCGACTGCACCTCCGGCGCTTCCACCGAGAACGGCGGACCGGCCTTTTCCGGCTGCGGATATTCCAGCGTGATCAGCAGGCCGCGGCTGCCGCCCGGCAGGCGGGCGTAGACGGTGTGCAGGTAATGCCGGCGCAGGTCCGGCGGCAGGGCGACCAGCGCGGCACGGTCGTAGACGCCGGCGCAGCCAGCCAGCAGCGCCTGGTCCAGTGCGAACGCGTCGCCGCAGACGATCTCGATCGGCCCGGCGACGAAGTGCTCGCCGTCGTGGCTGCGCGATCGCCGCGGCTGCAGGCCGGCGTCCTCGAAGAACTGCGCCACCGCCAGCGGCGACAGTTCCACCCCGAGCACGCGGTATCCCTGCGCGGCCAGCCAGTGCATGTCCAGCGACTTGCCGCACAGCGGCACCAGCACGCGGCTGCCGCGCGGCAGCCGCAGCGCCGGCCAGTGCTTCTGCAGCAGCGGCATCACCTCGCCCTGGTGGAAGCCGATCTGCCCGTCCTGCCAGCGCTGCAACCAGAAATCCGCGTCCATCGGTCCTCCGTCATGTCGGTTGGTCGATCTGCCGGACACGCCGCTGCGCGCCTGGATGGCAGATGATCACCTGATTGGCAACGAGTGTAAGTAGTTCCTTCTCCCTTCTGGAGAAGGTGCCGCGAAGGGGCGGATGAGGGTACGGGGCGAAGCCGCGCTGCAGCAGACCTTCCGTTCCGACGATGACGAACGCGTCGCCACGCGCCGGGGAAATGAAGGACCTGGCTCTGCGCTGGTTCTCCCTGGCAGGCGCATGGCGACGCGTTCGTCGAGGCCGCCGCCGGTGACTTCCTGCGGCGCCGCTTCGCCCGTTCCCTCACCCCAACCCCCGCTCGGGTTGATGTGGAACGTGTTGATCTCGAAGAACTCTGCGTCCCGGCCCGCGCCAGCGGCGCGGATGCTCCAAGGCACGCGCGCCGGTGGCGCGCAAGCCGTGCCTTCTCGCCCCGATCGGAGAGGGGCCTTGACCCCGGCGCTTGGCGCCAATCAGGAGCGATTACTCGACGTCCAGGCCATCCACCTTCTGCCGCGCCCTAGTGAAGCGTGGCAATGGGGATGACGAACGCGCCGCCGCGCGCCTGGATGGTGAACGATTACTCGACGTCCAGGCCATCCACCTTCTGCCACCCCCTTGGCAGCAGGTGCCCGCGCGTCGCGCGTGCGCCGAGATAGCCGTCCAGGTCCTTGAACGACAGGTTCATGGTGCGCTGGCCGCTGCGCACCAGCAGGGTGTTGCCCGGCGATACCGCCGCCACCGCGACCACGCGCTCGGTGGCGAGCTTGGCCTTGGGGATCTCGATGATCTTGTTGCCCTTGCCCTTGTCCAGTTCCGGCAGCTCGCCGACCGGGATCGCCAGCAGGTTGCCGGCACTGGTCACCGCCACGATGCGGTCGGTCTCCGGATTGTTGACCGCCGCCGGCCGCAGCACGTGCGAGCCGGCGGTGAGGTTGAGCATGGCCTTGCCGGCCTTGTTGCGGCCGGTGAGGTTCTCGAAGCGGGTGACGAAGCCGTAGCCGTGCGAGGACGCCAGCACGAAGCGCGCGTTGTTCTCGCCGCTGGCCATCGCCTGGAACGAGGCGCCCGAGGCCGGCGAGAAGCGGCCGGTCAACGGTTCGCCGTTGCCGCGCGCCGAGGGCAGCGTATGGACCAGCGCCGAGTAGCTGCGGCCCTCCGAGTCCAGGAACGCGACCTGGTAGGTGCTGCGGCTGCGTACGGCCGCCAGCAGCGCGTCGCCGTCGCGGTACGACATGGCGGCCGGGTCGACGTCGTGGCCCTTGGCCGCGCGCACCCAGCCCTTGTCCGACAGCACCACCGTCATCGGCTCGCTGGCGACCAGCTCGGTCTCGTCGATCGCCTGCGCGGCGCCGCGCTGCACCAGCGGCGAGCGGCGCTCGTCGCCGAACTTCTTGGCATCGGCCAGCAGCTCGTCCTTGATCAGCTTTTTCAGCTTGGCCTTGCTGGCGAGGATGGAGAGGATCTGCTCGCGTTCCTTGGCCAGCGCATCCTGCTCGCCGCGGATCTTCATCTCCTCCAGGCGCGCCAGCTGGCGCAGCTTGGTCTCGAGGATGTACTCGGCCTGTTCCTCGGACAGTCCGAAGCGGGCGATCAGCGCCGGCTTGGGCTCGTCCTCGCTGCGGATGATGCGGATCACCTCGTCCAGGTTGAGGAAGGCGACCAGCAGGCCCTCCAACAGGTGCAGGCGCCGCTCGACCCGCTGCAGCCGGTGGTTCAGGCGCCGGGTCACGGTGTCGCTGCGGAAGCTCAGCCACTCGCTCAGCAGCTGCCTGAGGTTCTTGACCTGCGGGCGGCCGTCCAGGCCGATCACGTTGAGGTTGACCCGGTAGCTGCGCTCCAGGTCGGTGGTCGCGAAGAGGTGGCCCATCAGCTGCTCGACGTCGACGCGGTTGGAGCGCGGCACCAGCACCACCCGCACCGGGTTGGCGTGGTCGGACTCGTCGCGGATGTCCTCCAGCCATGGCAGCTTCTTGGCGCGCATCTGCTGGGCGATCTGCTCGATCACCTTCGACGGCGAGACCTGGTAGGGCAGCGCGTTGACGACGATGTTGTTGTGTTCCTTGAGGAACGTGGCACGGGCGCGCACGCTGCCGTTGCCGGTCTCGTACATCGCGCGCAGGTCGGCGGCCGGGGTGATGATCTCGGCGCTGGTCGGGTAGTCCGGGCCGCGTACGTGCTCGCACAGGTCGGCCAGGGTCGCGTCCGGGTCGTCGAGCAGGCGGATCAGCGCGCTGACGATCTCGTTGAGGTTGTGCGGCGGCACGTCGGTGGCCATGCCCACGGCGATGCCGGTGGTGCCGTTGAGCAGCAGGTGCGGCAGCCGCGCCGGCATCCAGGTCGGTTCCTGCAGGGTGCCGTCGAAGTTCGGCGCCCAGTCGGTGGTGCCCTGGCCGAGCTCGCCCAGCAGCACTTCGGCGATCGGGGTCAGCTTGGACTCGGTGTAGCGCATCGCCGCGAACGACTTCGGGTCGTCGGACGAACCGAAGTTGCCCTGGCCCTCGATCAGCGGATAGCGGTAGGAGAACGGCTGCGCCATCAGCACCAGCGCCTCGTAGCAGGCCGAGTCGCCGTGCGGGTGGTACTTGCCGATCACGTCGCCGACGGTGCGCGCGGACTTCTTCGGCTTGGACGCGGCGTTGAGGCCGAGTTCGCTCATCGAATAGATGATGCGGCGCTGCACCGGCTTGAGGCCGTCGCCCAGGAACGGCAGGGCGCGGTCCAGGACCACGTACATCGAGTAGTCCAGGTAGGCGCGTTCGGCGTACTCGCGCAGCGGCAGCTGCTCGAAGCCATGGAAGGTGGGGCGGGTCAGATCGGTCATTGCGTGGGTGTTACCTGTTTGAAGGGGTGCGGCCGCAGCAGGGCGCGCCCGAAGACGGTCGATTATCCGGATGCGGCCGGGGATGCCAAGCTCGCCCGGGTGGCGGCGAAGCCGATGGCGCGCTGCAGGTAGCGCCCGGGCGGCACGCCGTAGTGGCGGCGGAACACGGTGACGAACGCGCTGGCGCTGCTGTAGCCGAGCCGGTGGGCGATGTCGCCGACCGGGTGGCCGTCGTGCAGCAGGCGCAGCGATTCGGCCAGCCGCGCCCGCTGCCGCCACTGGCCGAAGCTCAGCCCGGTCTCCTGGCGGAAGTGGCGGCTGAGGCTGCGCGGCGACAGTCCGCCCCAGCGCGCCCAGTGCGCCAGGTCGCCGCCGTCGTCCGGGCAGGCGAGCAACTGGCCGGCGATCCGCAGCAGGCGCCGGTCCTGCGGCATCGGCAGGTGTAGCGCCTGCGCCGGGGCGTCGCCGAGCTCGTCCAGCAGCACCGCCGCCAGGCGCTGCTGGCGCGGTTCCTGCAGCCGTGCCGGCGGGCTTTCGGCCAGGCGCAGCGCCAGTCGGTGGACCAGGTCGCTGATGCCGAGCACGCAGGGGTGATCCGGCAGCGCCGTGCTCGCCTCGGGGCCGACCAGCAGGCCCCAGCCGCGCAGCGGGCCGGAAATCGCCACGGTGTGCAGTTCGCCGGGAGGCATCCAGCCGGCGCAGCCGGGCGGCAGCGACCATTCGCCGTGGCGGGCACGGGTGGTGAGCAGCCCGGCTTCGACGCAGATCAGCTGGCCGCGCACGTGCCGGTGCCAGTCGACCTCGTGGTCCAGGCCGCGTTGGCTGCAGATCCGGAACCCGAGCAACGGGGCGCCGTCGGCACGTTCGAACCAGTGGTGGACCTCTGCCGGGTGCGGCGAGTCCAGGCTGGCGCCTGGCGGGATATCGATATTCATTGACCAGATTGTATTACCGGGCCAGCTCCGGCGTCGCTTAAGGTGGCGCGCTCCGTTGCATTGCTGGGACGCACAATTTAATTCCAGTTGGGATATTTGCGTTGACAAATATTTTTTCTGGAACAGAATGCTCCGCCATGATTTGCCCCGACACCCCTTCCCCGACCTTCGGCCTGCTGCTGCGTCAGGTCCGCGACGGCCTGGTCCGCCGGCTGGACCTGGAGATGAAGGACGAACTGCCCGACTTCGGCTTCAGCCACTACGTGGGCCTGAAAGTGCTGGCCGCGTTCTCGCCGTGCACGGCCAACGAGCTGGCGCAGGCGCTGGACCAGACCCCGAGCGCGGTGACCCGCCTGCTCGACAAGCTCGAGGCGCTGGGTGCGGTGCGCCGCGAGCCGCATGCCCAGGACCGCCGCGCCCTGCAGATCGTCATGACCGAGACCGGGTGGGTGCTGTGGGAACGCCTGAAGCAGCGCGGCGACCGGGCCATGGAGTTCGCCCTGCGCGACCTCGCCGCCGGCGAACGCGAGCAGCTTCTCAACCTGTTGATCCGAGTACGCGAGTCACTCAATTCGCCATGAACACACCTATTGCTTACTTCAAGGCGCGGCACCTGCGGCCCGCCGCCGTCTCCGTGCTGGCGCTGGCGCTGGCCGCCTG